>DAOMFF010000075.1:0-6357 GCA_035429665.1 Azonexus sp. | reverse complement strand
ACCAGATCGGCCGTGAAGGCGGCAAGCGACGGCGCATCGCCCTTGTCGAGCGCCCGGGCGAGGCTGGGCAAGCTGGCCATCAGCCGGGTATCGCCGGCAATCATCTCGATGTCGCCGATCAGCGAGCGCGCTCCGGCAACCAGGCGCAGTTCCTCTGCCGCTTCCAGACTCTCCCTGACCCTGACCTGGTCCTCGTGGTGCAACGAAGAGACAAAGATCAGGCAAAGCAGTCCGGACGGGAGGATCAGTGTCAGCAGGTAACGAGCCAGTCTCGAGCGCATTTTGTTTTCCCAGGTTCCTGAGAATTATGAACCTGTCGTTGCCAGTTGCAAACCGGGATCGCTCGCCGCGTCCTGCGCGGCGCCATGCCCGTGCATCCGCCAAGTAGAATTACATCCATGCCCCTGCAGCCCGCCCGCCTCGAATTCACGCCCGTTGGCACCCCCTTCTCGCCCGCCTTCGGCGACGTCTACCATTCGACCCACGGCGGGCCGGCGCAGGCACGACACGTCTTTCTCGGTGGCAACGACCTGCCGGTGCGCTGGCAGGACAGGGAGCGCTTCGTCATTCTCGAAACCGGCTTCGGGCTCGGGCTGAATTTCCTCGCCACCTGGCAGGCGTGGCGAGCGGACTCCCGGCGCTGCCGCCGGCTGCATTTCATTTCGATCGAAAAACACCCGTTTACCGCGCCCGACCTCGCCGTTGCCCAGCAGGCATGGCCGGAGTTCGCCGACCTTGCCGCCACCCTCCGCCATTACTGGCCACCGCTGACGCCCGGCATCCACCGCCTGCATCTCGATGACAACCGGGTCATCCTGACCCTCGTCTTCGCCGATGCGGCAAGCCAGCTGCGCGAAGTCGACGCGGCGGTCGATGCCTTCTATCTCGACGGCTTCGCGCCCGCCAACAATCCGGAAATGTGGTCGTTGCCGGTGTGCAAGGCACTCGCCCGCCTCGCCGCACCCGGCGCCACCCTCGCCACCTGGTGCCTGGCGCGGCCGGTCCGCGACGCCCTCGTCGCCGTCGAGTTCGATCTCCAACGCCGGCCCGGATTTGCGTCGCGGCGCGAGATGCTCGTCGGCCATTTCCGCTCGCGCCGCCCGGATCGCCGACCGCCACCGGCCGAGCGCCGCGCCATCGTCATCGGCGCCGGGATCGCCGGCAGCACCGTCGCCCACCGGCTCGCTGCAAGCGGCTGGCAGGTCACCGTTCTCGAACACGCTGCAGCGCCGGGTCAGGGCGCATCCGGCAATCTCGCCGGGATGCTGCGCCCGTTGCCGAGCCCTGACGACAACCGCATCTCGCGGCTGACCCGCGCCGGCTACCTCGCCACCCGCGCCCTGCTGCAATCCCTGCCCGCTGCCCGCTGGTCGCCGTGTGGCGTCCTGCATCTCGCCCGCGATACCGGGCATGAGGCACAGCAGCGGCGTACCGTCGAAATGCTCGCCATGCCGCCCGAAGTCGTCCAGTTCGTCGCTGCCACGGCGGCCGGTGCACTGCTTCAGCGGCCGGTGGAAACCGGCGGCTGGTGGTTCCCCGGTGGTGGCTGGGTGCAGCCACCATCGCTGTGCCGCGCCGCGCTGGCTGCCTTTCCCGAACACATCACGGTCCGTTGCGCTGTTGCGGTCGACGCGTTGAAAAGGGCAGAAACCGGCTGGCAGGCGCTGGCGGCTGACGGTGAACTGCTGGCCGAAGCGCCCGTCGTCGTCATGGCCAGCGGCGTTGCCGCGCCGCATTTCAGCCAGTTCGCCTGGCTGCCGCAGATTGCCGCACGCGGCCAGGTCAGCCATCTGCCGGCGTCGGCGACGCCACCGCTGGAGATCGTCGTTTGCAGACACGGCTACGCAACGCCAGCCGTCGATGGCCAATGCCTGATCGGCGCCACGCTCTCCCTCGACGATGACGAGATCGGCGAGCGCCTGGCCGACCATCGCGACAACCTGGCCCAACTCGAGCTGACCTTGCCCGGCTTCGCCGCGGCTATCGATCCCGGACAACTCACCGGTCGCGTCGGCTTCCGTCCGCTGTCGGCCGACCGCCTGCCGATCGTCGGTCCGGTCCCGGCAGACGTGACCGCCGGCGTCAACAGCCGTCTGCACAGCCTGCCTCGACTGCCCGGCCTGTGGTGCGCCCAAGGTTACGGTGCGCGCGGCATCACCTGGTCGGCCTTGATGGCCGACCTGCTGGTCAGCCACATCGAGGGCGACCCCTTGCCGCTGGAACGCGACCTCATCGACGCCGTCGACCCCGGCCGCTTCCTGATCCGCGGCGCCCGCCGCCAGGTCAGAAGATGACCCGCGCCAGCAGCAACCCGGTGGTCACGGCCACCGCGGTTGCGACGAGGCCGGGAATCATGAACGAATGGTTGAGAACGTACTTGCCGATCTTCGTCGTCCCCGAGAGGTCGAAGTTGATCGCGGCGATCAGCGAGCCGTAGGTCGGGATGAAGAAGTAGCCGTTGACCGACGGAAACATCGCGATCAGGAATTGCGGCGGGATGCCCAGCGCGATGCCGAGCGGCATCAAGGCCCGCGTCGTCGCCGCCTGGCTGTAGAGCAGCACCGATGCGAAGAACAGGCCGAGGGCGAAGGTCCATGGTGCGGCTTCGGCCCAGTGGCCGATGGCGGGCACGATGACATCCTTGTGCGCGGCGATGAAGCTGTCGCCGAGCCAGGCCAGCCCGAAGATGCCGATCACCGCAACGACGCCGGCGCGCAAGGTGGCGGTCTTGGGCACTTCATCGACATTCACCCGGGTTGCCATGAGCATGATCGCGGCGACCGCCATCATGACGATTTCGATGACAACCGGCATGCCAAGCGGGCTCTTGGCGCCGGGCAGCTTGCGCAACTCTGGGAAGAAGCCGAACAGCACTACTAGCGCGACGCCGCTCAGGAAGAGATACGCCGATAGCCTGGCCGCCGGCTTCAGCGGCGGGCGCTCGCCCGCCGCCTGCGGCGCCGGTATCTTGCCGGCCGCCAGGCGCGCCTGATATTCGGGATCGTCCTTCAGGTCCTTGCCGAGAAACATCGAGACGATGGCACCAGCCACCACACCGGTCAGCGTCGCCGGCACGCAGACCATCAGGATCTCCGGCAACCCCCACTGGGTCAGCCCCTTTTCGGTAAAGAGGCCGATCATCGCCGCCGTCGCCGCAGCAACCGGGCTGGCGGTAATCGCCTGCTGCGAGGCGATGGTCGCGATCGCCATCGGCCGCTCGGGGCGGATGCCGCTCTGGTGCGCGGTCTCGTAGATCACCGGCAGCAGCGGATAGACGATGTGCCCGGTGCCGGCGACGAAGGTGAAGCTCCAGGTGGTCAGCGGCGCGACGATGGTGACGTACTTCGGGTTGGCGCGGATGATGCGCTCGGCGACGCGGACGAGAAAGTCGATCCCCCCCGCGGCGTCCATCACCGACGCGGCCATGATCACCGCCAGGATGATCAGCATGACGTCGATCGGCGGCGAGGTCGGCGTCACGCCGAAGCCGACGACCAGCACCAGCAGGCCGACCGCCCCCCAGAGGCCGAGCCCCACGCCGCTGTAGCGTGCGCCCATCCAGATCGCCGCGAGGACTACCGCGAACTGAAGAAAGATCGTCATTGTCATGATGCCTGCTCTCCCCTTGGCAAACGGAAGGCTTTCGGGCGTCCAGCCCGGCCTGCCGGAAACTCAGTCAAGACTGCCGCACCTTAACAACTGGCTACTCGTGCTTCGGACTGACGAGGTTCTCGAAGGAAAAGATTTCGTCCCACTGCGCCTGGGTCAGCAGCCGGCGCTCCCGGACCACGATGTCGTGCAGCGACCTGCCGGACTCGTAACCCTCGCGGGCGATCTCGGCGCACAGCTTGTAACCCAGCGTCGGCTTGAGCACGGTGACGATGCCGAGCGAGTTGAGCACCATGGCGCGCGAGTGTTCGGCGTTGGCGGTGATTCCCTGGACGCAGTTCAGGCGCAGGCTGTTGACCGCATTCTCCATGGTGAAGATCGACGTGAACAGCGCGAAGGTGATCACCGGCTCCATCACGTTGAGCTGCAGTTGCCCGGCCGATGCGGCCAGCGTTACGGTGAGGTCGAGGCCGATCACCAGGAAGCTGGTCTGGTTGACGACCTCGGGAATGACCGGATTGACCTTGCCCGGCATGATCGACGAACCGGGCTGCATCTGCGGCAGGTTGATCTCGTTGACACCGCAGCGCGGACCCGAGGCGAGCAACCGGATGTCGTTGCAGATCTTGGTCAGCTTGACCGAGGTCCGCTTGAGCACACCGGAGAGCAGCACGTAGGCGCCGGTGTCCGAGGTCGCCTCGATCAGGTCGCCGGCCAGGATGAACCGGGTGTCGGTCAGTTCGGACAGGTATTTGGTCGCGAGTTCCGGGTAGCCCGGCGCGGCGGTCACCGTGGTGCCGATCGCCGTCGCCCCGAGATTGATCTCGTGCAGGAACTGGCGGACCTCGGCGATGCGCTGAACCTCCTCGCCGATCGTCGTCGCCCAGCCGTGGAACTCCTGCCCGAGCGACATCGGCACGGCATCCTGCAGGTGGGTGCGGCCCATCTTCAGCACCCGCTCGAACTCCTTGGCCTTGGCGTAGAAGGCGTCCTGCAACCGGCGGAGCGCCTCCATGTAGCTGGCCAGGCGCAGGATCAGCGCCAGGCGGAACGCCGTCGGATAGATGTCGTTGGTCGATTGCCCGTAATTGACATGATCGTTGGGGTTGACGAACTGGTATTCGCCTTTAAGGTGGCCGAGGCTCTCCAGCGCCAGGTTGGCGATGACCTCGTTGGCATTCATGTTGGTCGAGGTACCGGCGCCACCCTGGATGAAATCGGTGACGAACTGGTCGACCATCTCGCCGGCGATCAGCCGGTCACAGGCGCCGACGATGGCATCGGCGACCCGCGCATCGAGGACGCCGAGGTCACGGTTGGCCAGCGCCGCCGCCTTCTTGACGTAGCCGAAGGCCTTGACGAAATACGGTTCGGCCGCCATCGGGATGCCGGTGATGTGGAAATTCTGCTTGCCGCGCAGCGTCTGCACGCCGTAGTACGCCGTATCCGGCAATTCCTTCTCGCCGAGGAAATCCTTTTCGATGCGTGCCATGTCCGTTCCTTTCGAAAGATCAGGTACTCCCAACGTCGTTCAGCCGACCCAAAGCACCCAGGGCGTCCCGATCAGCAGGAACACCAGCGTGCAGAAGACCGTCGTCAGCAGCCCGAGACGATACAACTCGCCCTGAGTCAGATAGCCGCTGGCGACGAAGATGACATTCTGGCTGCCGCCCTGCGGCGTCAGCGTCGAAAAATAGCTGCTGGCGAAGAGCAGCGCGAAGGCCATCAGGCTGACCGGGACGCCAGTCTTGACGCCAACGTCAAGAAAGACGCCGAGCAGTGCCAGCACCTGCGCCGACTGGCTGACGAACATGTAGTGCATGGCGACATAAAGCAGCAGCAGAACGACGTAGGCGGCCGGCCACGCCAGCCCGGCGAGCATGAAGGCCAGGCGCTCGCCGACGTAGCCCATGAAGCCCATCTCGTTGAGCTGCCCGCTCAGTGCAAAGAGCACCGCCAGCCACAGGAAGGTGGCCAGCGTGCTGCCCTGCAGATAGATATCGTCGAGCGTGAGCACCCCGAATGCCAGCAGCAGGCCGAGCCCGGCGATGGCGACGCCGGCCAGGCTGAAGTTGAAGGTTCCGGCGAAGATCCAGGCGAAGATCATCAGACCGAAGATGATCGCGGTGATCCACTCGTCGCGCGCCAGCGGCCCCATCTCCCGCAGCGCCGCGCGCGCCGCGTGCGGCGCGTCGGGGGTGGCGGTCACTCCGGGCGGGAACACGCGGTAAAGAAAAATGGGCAGCAGCGCGATCGTACATAGCGCCGGCACCGAAGCAACGAGCAGCCAGGTGCCGAAGTTCACCTGCAGCCCCTTCTCCGCTGCCAGCGAGACGCCGATCGGATTGGCCGAGGTCGCGGTCAGCCACAGTGCCGACGAAACGCTGAGGCTGGCCATGCCGCAGAACATGAGGTAACCGCCGAGCCGCCGCCCGCTCTCCTCTTCGGGACGCGAGCCAGCACCCTGCGCTAGCGACAGGATGATCGGGAAAAGGACGCCGCCTCGCGCAGTATTGCTCGGGAAGCCGGGAGCGATCAGGGCGTCGGTGAGGAAGATGCTGTAGGCCAGCCCGAGCGTCGAGCGGCCGAAGAGAGCCACTACGCACAGCGCGATGCGCCGGCCGAGCCCGCACTTGACCACCGCCTGGGCGACGAGGAAGGCTACGACAACAAGCAGCACGCTCTGGTTGGCAAAGCCGGCGAAGACCTTGCCCGGATCAACCGTCTCGCTGAGCACCGCGAAGGCGC
>DAOMFF010000074.1:4342-6407 GCA_035429665.1 Azonexus sp. | reverse complement strand
CCCGCCGTCGAGACGCCAAACTGGTGAAGCCGCCGCCGACTTGCCGGCGACGAACCGCTACGAATCAGGCAAGGCGTCCGGGCGGCAATCAGTGGCCCTTGGCCGGAAAGACCCGCTGCCGGTAGTTGATCGACAGGGCACTGACCAGCGGATTCCTGGTCAGTTGCCGGCAGATCTCGCGTTCGGCCCGGCTGACGGCGGTCGCATTTTCGAGTGTCTCGCGCGGCAGGTAGACCTCGGCCTCGACCCGGTCGTCAACATAGTGCAGGAGGATGCGCTGGGGTTCGGGCAGGCCGGCGAGCAGGGGCGCGAGAGCCTGGGTCAGTTCCTCGCGGTCGGGCATGCCCTGGCTCTTGGCGTCGTGTTCCGGATCATCCTCGACGTCGACATGAACGAGCACATCGGAAACCGACTGGTGGCTGTCGAGTACCCGCTGACGGGTCAGCTCGGCAATGCGATGACCCTCCGATACGCTGATTCGCGGGTCCACGCAGACATGGGCATCGACGAGCGAGCGATGCGCCATGCGGCGGGTACGCAATTCATGCAGGCTGGCGACCCCCGGCGTATCGATGATGACCTGGCGGATGCTGTCGACTTCCTCGACCGAGAGCCCGGTGTCGATCAGTTCCTGGACCGCCTCCCAAGCGAAGACCGCGCCCATGCGCACGATCATGAAGCCGACGATCACCGCCGCCACCGAGTCGGCGAAGTTGTAACCCATCATGTTGCCGACGATCCCCACTGCGACCACCAGCGATGAGGCGGCGTCGGAGCGCGCATGCCAGGCATTGGCGATGAGCATCGGCGAGCGCAGTCGCTCGCCGACATGCAGCATGTAGCGGAACAACCCTTCCTTGGCCACCAGCGCGAGCCCTGCTGTCCACAGCGCCAGCGGCGCCACCGGCGGCAGGTTGTCGAGGTCCTGCAGCTTGACCCCGGCGCTCCAGATGATTCCGGCGCCGGTCACTGCCAGGATCGCGCCGAGGGCGAACGAGGCTGCGGTCTCGATCCGCGCATGGCCGTAAGGATGGCTTTCGTCGGCCGGATCCTTGCTGTGATGGGCGGCGAAGAGCACCAGGAAGTCGCAGACAAGATCGGAAAGCGAATGCAGGCCGTCAGCGATCAGGCCCTGGGAATGGGCGATGATGCCGGCGACGACCTGAGCGGCGGTCAGGAAGACATTGACCACCACGCTGATCCACGTGACCCGCTGGGTCATTCCGTGCCGGGCGGGGTCGTCGAAGGAGATCTCGGGAGAGTTGTTGTGGGTGCTCATGGCCAAGGCATCATCTGAAAATTGTTGACAGTCGCAGGAAAAACTTGTCAGAAAAACCAACGTTTCAGTATCCTTCCAACTAGCGGTCGCTGTCAAACGTCATTGCCAAGGATGGTCCCTAGAAATTGTCCGTCAAGGAATGTGCTTGCCGCCGCAAACGGGTCCTGCCTCGGCGGGAACGCAGCATCGGGCGACAGGCGCGGTTTCGGTTCAAACTGCATGTCATGGCCGCGGGAGCGGCAGTGCGATGTAACACCGGCCGCCTGTTGCCGCGGCCAACTTTCTCGATTGTTCCAGTCCATACCAGCTACGGAGACTTCCCATGAAAAATACATTAGCGCCACCCGCATCTATATTTCTTCCCGCTGTCGCGTTTTGCGTGACGCTTGCCTTAAGCCCCGCGGCCATGGGCGCCTCACCGGTAATCAAGGTCGACGGCTCGAGCACGGTGTATCCGATTACCGAAGCGGCCGCCCAGGAGTTCCAGACCGCCAAGCTGCATGAGGTCCACGTCAATGTCGGTGTTTCCGGAACC
This sequence comes from Azonexus sp., assembly GCA_035429665.1. Lineage (GTDB taxonomy): Bacteria > Pseudomonadota > Gammaproteobacteria > Burkholderiales > Rhodocyclaceae > Azonexus. The sequence continues at coordinate 4,593 of DAOMFF010000074.1, read as the reverse complement.
AGTGCCGGGTTCACCAAGTTCTGTGCCGGCGAGACCGATATCACGAATGCGTCGCGGCCGATCCTCAAGAAGGAAATCGACGAGTGCGCCAAGGCCGGCGTCCGCTTCTACGAGATGCCGCTGGCCTACGATGCGTTGACGGTCGTCGTCAATCCGCAGAATTCATTTGTCAGCAGCATGAGCGTGGCCGAGCTGAGAAAGCTCTGGGAGCCGAAGGCGCAGGGCAAGATCAATACCTGGAAGGATCTCAA
>DAOMFF010000074.1:1257-4242 GCA_035429665.1 Azonexus sp. | reverse complement strand
TCTATGTCAACGAGAAGTCGCTGGAGAAACCCGCAGTCAAGGAATTTGTCGAGTACTTCATGAAGAACGGCACGCGTCTGGTCCAGGAGGCGAATTACCTGCCGCTGCCGGCCAAGGCATACACCAGCAATCTCGAACGGATGAATGCGAAGAAGGTGGGCACGGTGCACGGTGGCGAGAACAAGGCACGCCCGCGTACCGGTGAAATGATGAAGCTGCTCGACACATTGACGTTCTGAGGCTCGCTTTCCTGCCCCGAAGGCGGCGATGCGATTTCGGAGCAGAATCGCTGCGGCAAGCAGACTTCGCGTGCGACCTGCACGGGTCCAACCCGGCAGGCCGGGGAAGCCGCCCGAATCCCGGGCGGCTTTTTTTCGTCGTCGCCGAGCAGGATGAGTCGGCGCCCTTCCGTTTTCTCGGCGGCGGAAAGTGGAAATCGGGAAAGCATGCCGGATTGATCCATGTCAATACTGCCCGGGCAGGCGGGCGCATAATCTTCCGCTAATGATCGGGGCGTGACAGCGAATAACACGTCTCACCGGGCTCGACAGCTAGCGAGAAAACGATGGGCGATGAAAGTGGCGGTGCCTGGCTGAGAGGCTTCAGGGACGATTACGAGAAGATTTTCGTCAAGGAATGGTCGCCTTTCATCGGCGCTGTGCTGCTGGTCCTTGTGATAGTCGGCCTGATGGTCAGTGGCCTGTTCTGGGGGGTCTTCGGGGGCGTCAAGTTCTGGGGTGACTGGATCAACAATCTGATCGGCCTCGGCCCAGCGCTCGGAATTCCCGGGGAGCTCGAAGGGTTCCTCTCGCACCGGATGTCGCTGATGAACATTTTGCTGGTTCTGGGGGCGTTCACCGCAGCCTTGCTGTCGCGACAGTTTTCCCCCAACCGGCCGCCCCGGCTGGAATATGTCTGGGCCGCCCTCGGTGGCGCCATGATGGGCATCGGTGCCGCGCTGGCGGGTGGTTGCACCACCGGCGGCTTCTTCAATCCGGTACTGCATTCGTCTCCGGCGGGCTGGGCGATGTGGGCCGGCCTGATGCTCGGCGCGGCGCTCGGCGTCAAGCTCCTGCTCTGGACGCTGGAAAACATCGAGTGGGGAATGGAGCCACCGCCGTCGATCAGTGTCTCTCCGGCGGTCAGGAAGGCCTTTCCCTTCGCCGGTCTCGTCGTCGTCATCGGCGTCCTGCTGTGGGCCACACGCTGGTACGGGTCGGGCAACGAGCAACTGGCTGCCCGTGCGATCATCGTCCTGGCCGGATTCGCGATCGGTTTCATCATGCACCGTTCCCGCCTGTGCTTTGCCCGCGCCTTCCGCGAGCCCTTCGTGACCGCCGAGGGCGACATGACCAAGGCGGTGATTCTGGCACTGGCAATCGGCATCCCGGTTGCCGCCCTGCTGTTCCAGAAGAAGGTCATCGACCCCTATGTCGCCATTCCGCCGACTTTCTGGATCGGGTCGCTGCTTGGCGGCTTCCTCTTTGGCATCGGCATGGTCTTTGCCGGCGGCTGCGCCTCGGGAGGGCTGTGGCGGATGGGCGAGGGACATTTCAAACTTTGGGTGGCGATGTTCTTCTTTGCCTGGATCGGCTCGGTTGCCAGCGCACTGTTCAAGATGTTCAATATCACCGCCATTGACGAAACCAACGTCGAGACCTACGAGATGACGAATGTCGGCTTCCAGGCCTTCCTGCCGGAAATGATCGGCGGCTGGGGGCTGACAATGCTGCTTGGTGGCGGGCTGCTGCTGTTGTGGTATGCCCTGGTCCGCTATAACGAATCCAGCGAAAGATTTACCCTGCTCTGATTTGATGTCCTGGAGAATAACCATGAACGTTAAGCGTCTTACACTGCTTGCGGCGGTCCTGACCGGTCTCGGTGTCGCGCAACTGACCTGCTACCCGATCACCGCCCGGGCTGGCGAGGCAGTCGTCCTGCAGCCAAAGGAAGGCTGGTACGGCAAGCTGGTCCAGTTCGATGCGCTCCGTCCGCTCGTGGATATTCCGCCGGTCAAGGGCGTAATGATCATCGATTCGCGGCCGGCGGCCAGGCAGTACGACCCCGGTCACATCTCGGGCGCCATCAGCATTCCCGACTCGCAGTTCGACAAGATGGTCGACAAACTGCCGGCCGACAAGGCGACGCAACTCATTTTCTACTGTGGCGGCCTTGAATGCATGCTCAGTCACAATTCGGCGTTCAAGGCCGAGAAGCTTGGCTATGGCAACATCCGGGTCTATGCCGAAGGCATGCCGGACTGGAAGGCCAGGGGTGGGCCGGTATCGGTGTCGACCGCATTCATCAGGAAGCTGATTGATGACAAGGCGACCTATACGCTGATTGACGCGCGGCCGAAGCGGGTCGCCGACAAGGGCATGATTCCAGGCGCGATCAACATTTCCGATACCGATTTCGACAGGAACGTCGACAAGCTCCCCGCCGATCGGGCGGCACTGCTGATCTATTACTGTGGCGGCCTCGAATGCGTGCTTTCCGACAAGTCGGCCGAGAAGGCGCGCAAACTCGGCTATACGAACGTTGTCACCTATCCGCCGGGCTATCCGGAATGGGAAAAGGTCCATGGCGCAGCGCCGGCGGCGGGTTCGACCGCGGCAGGAGCGAGAGCCGCCGGTGCGTCGCTGATGCCGGGCAAGGAAAAGGGGACGGTGACGGTGGCTTCATTCGAGAAGGTGTGGAAGGAAAATCCTTCGTCGATCATGGTGGTCGATGTGCGTGATGTGAAGGAGTTTGCTGCCGGCACGATGAAGGGGGCGATCAATCTTCCGATCAACGATCTGGAGAAGAAAGTGGACACGCTTCCGAAGAACAAGCCGGTGGTTTTTGTCTGCGGTACCGGCGCGCGCTCGGGAGAGGCCTACGACATGGTGAAACTGCTGGTCGGCGATGTGCAGGCGTACTTTATCGATGCCGAAATCAAGTTCGGCGGCGATGGCACCTACACCATGGTGGAGAAGAAGTGAC
>DAOMFF010000074.1:0-1157 GCA_035429665.1 Azonexus sp. | reverse complement strand
TTTCCCTAGAACAATACGCCCATCAGCTTTTTCAGTAGCTCTTCCAGCGACATCATGGTCAGCGCGAGCGGCACGATCGGTGCCAGCGTGGCGCCCACCAGCCGCAGGACATCGTCCCGTTTGATCGGCACGATGCGCATGTTCTGGACGACCGCGAAGCTGTTGCCCATGTCGGCGAGGGACTGGATGTCGGCGCTGCCAACCAGCGGTTCATCCGCCGGCGTGCCGCCGCGAACCCATTTGGCATCGAATTCGCGGACGTAGCGCTCGGCCAGCACGCCATATTCGCGGGATCCCGTCCGCTTCGCCTGCGCGAGTTGCGGCGCAAAAAACAGCAACGGGCAGAGGACCACGCACAGCAGGAAGATGACCACGAGGGCAATTTCGACCTTGAAATCGGTCAGCGCGGCTCCCAGGAAGAAGATGCGGTTGGCCAGGTTTCCGGCAAGCAGGGCGCCATGCGCGACAGCGAGGACAGAGAAGGCATAGACCTGGCCGGAAATGAAACTCAAACCGCCGAGGGAATCGGGATGGGTGGGAACCAGGCTCAACTCAATGCGCGACACCTGCCAGAGAAAGCGCGCCCAGATGGCCAGTCGAAAATACCAGCGCAACAACAGGAACTGGAAGATCGGCACACTCACGTAGCCATACCACATGCCGGCGAGCGAAAGTTGCGAGCCCGCGGCGGACGGGGACGCGTACCACGTCGCGGTGTCGAGTGCGATGTACTGGCGCCAGACGATCAGGATGCCGACCCCGTACACGACGGCGATCAGCAGCACCTCGGCGAGTACCGAGTTGCGCAGCCTGAACGCCGACTCGACGGCTGCCTCGAATCGCGCCATGGCGTTCCCGGGAATCATGTTTCGTTCGAGGAACTGCTGCAGGAGGGGGCGCATGCGCCGGTGCACCACCAGTTCGGCAACGATCAGCAGCGGCAGCGCCACCAGGAAGCGCACGTGGACTTCAATGTCGAACAGGAACGGCACGTTCGTGCCGCCCCATAGCTGCTCTTGCAGCGCCGAAAGCAAAAGCAGCGGCAGCCAGGCAAGCAGCGCGATGACGATGACACGTTGGCGCACCATCATCAGCGCGTCGTCGGTCAGGTGCGCCCGACGGAAAAGCTGGAAGAGCGGACCGCCGAGGACGAGCGA
>DAOMFF010000073.1:0-6520 GCA_035429665.1 Azonexus sp. | reverse complement strand
GGGCGCGGAAGTGCTGCTGATCACGCCGTCCGCCGACTTCTTCGCCGAGCCGCACATCGACAGCCTGATCGGCTACGCCAAGGTCTTCCACGCCACCGGCACCAGTTGGACGTTGTCGTCGATGGCCTCCGAAGCCGGCAATTTCGGCATGTTCATCGGCAACTATGACCAGCTGCGCAGGATCGCCCTGCGTATCCGCGAGGTCGCCCTCGAACTCGGCGTCAAGCGCATCGTTGTCGGCGAGTGCGGGCACGCCTGGCGGGTCGCCTACAGCTTCTGGAATACGCTGACCGGCGTCGGTGACGGCGCCGACGAGACCGACCGCTTCGCGCAGATGCTGCAGAAGCAACTGGACCACCGCTACAAGCAGCCGATGCACATCTGCGAATTCACTTGGGACATGATCGAGCGTGGCGCACTGTCGTTCAACAAGGAAGTCAACGACAAGCACATCATCACCTTCCACGATTCCTGCAACGTCGCGCGCGGTTCGCGCATGGGCGATTTCGCCGGTGGCCAGTTCGAGATTCCCCGCAACATCATCAAGGCGGTTGCCAACAACTTCGTCGAGATGTCGCCGGAAACCACCCGTGAGCAGACTTTCTGCTGTGGCGGCGGCGGCGGCCTGCTTACCGATGACCTGATTGACCTGCGGGTCAAGGGCGCGCTGCCGCGCATGGAAGTATTGCAGCAAGTCGTGGACGAACACGGCGTCAATTTCATGGCAACGATCTGTGCCATCTGCAAGGCGCAGTTCACCAAGGTCATGCCCATTTACGGTTTTGATCGCCGGATGGTTGGTGGCGTACACCAGCTGGTCAGCAACGCGATCATCCTGGGCGACAAGTAACACAATAATCTGGAGACGAGCGATGTCAGCAACCACCGAAGCCCCGCAAGCGATCACCTTCCGCCGCTACAAGGATGGCGACAGCAGCATTCGCCGTTTGAATGAAAAGATATTCAAGGCCTCGGCTAGCTACAAGTGCCCCACCTACATTCAGTCAACCCCGCCGTGCCAGGGCAGTTGTCCCGCCGGCGAGGACATCCGTGGCTATCTGGCGATCGTGCGCGGCACCGAGAAGCCGCCGGTCGGCGCCGATGGCAAGCCGGTCATGCCGTGGCAGGAGTATGCCTGGCGCCGCCTGACCGAGGCCAACCCGTTCCCGTCGGTGATGGGCCGCGTCTGCCCGGCTCCCTGCGAAAGCGGCTGCAATCGTAATGAGGTCGAAGACCACGTCGGCATCAATTCAGTCGAGCACTTCCTCGGCGAATATGCAATTGCTAACAACCTGAAGTTCATCAAGCCACCGGTCGCCCCCAGCGGCAAGAGCGTCGCCATCCTGGGCGGCGGCCCGGCCGGCCTGTCGTGTGCCTACCAGCTCACGCTCAAGGGGCACGACGTCACGATCTTCGACGAGCACGAGTTCCTCGGCGGCATGATGCGCTACGGCATTCCCGGCTTCCGCACACCGCGTGAGGTACTCGATGCCGAAATCCAGCGCATCCTCGATGTCGGGGTGAAGACCCGCATGCGCACCCGCGTCGGCACCGACATCACGCTCGAGCAGATCCGCAAGGAATTCGATGCCGTCTTCCTCGGCATGGGCGCCCAGGCTGGACGCGCATTGCCGATCGCGGACAGCGAGGCGCCGAACGTGGTGACCGCGACCGCCTTCCTGAAAGCGTTCAACGACGGCCGTTTGCAGCACGTCGGCAAGCGCGTGGTCGTGGTCGGCGGTGGCGACACTTCGATCGACGTCGCGACCGTAGCCCGCCGTCTCGGCCATATCAAGAACGCCAGGCCGACGGACGCGGAAGCAGCGATTGCCGGTCACCTGGCGCACGACGTAGCGACGATATCGGCCAAGGAAGGCGCCGAGGTCACGCTGACTTCGGTCTTCAACATCGACAAGATGCAGGCCAACAAGCACGAGATCGAGCAGGCGCTCGCCGAAGGCATCCACATCCGCGGCAGCCTGATGCCGATCGGCATCGTTCGCGATGCCAACGGCCGGGCCACCGCGCTGCGCGTCCAGCAGTGCGAAGCCAGGCTGGCCGGAGGCAAGCTGGATCTGAAGGCCGTCGAGGGCAGCGAACATGACATCGAGGCCGACCTGATCGTTTCGGCCATTGGTCAGGCAGTCGATTTCAGCGGGCTGGAAGAGTTCAACAATGGCAAGGGCGCAGTCAGCACCGACCGCAACTACGTCGTGGCCGGCCAGCAAGGCGTCTTCGCCGGGGGCGACGTGATCCGCCCGCACCTCCTGACCACCGCCATCGGGCACGGCTCGATCGCCGCGGACGGCATCCACAACTACCTGCTGGGCCAGGATCTCGAAAAGCGTCCGAAGATCGACGCGCATCAGTTCGACCTGATCCGCAAGCTGGCCGAGAAGGGACTGGAACCCAAGGAATCGCATGAGCCGTTGCGCGGTACCTGCAACTCGAACATTGCGGTGCACAATTTCGACGACCGCTCGGACCGCTACGTCATTCCGCATGAAAAGCTGTTCCTCGGACACTTTCCTTATTTGGCACGCAACCAGCGCGACGTCATCACGCTCGACAAGGACAGTGCGCTTAACAACTACCAGGATCGCCTGGGAATATTGGACGAGAAACAGGCGATCGCCGAAGCCAAGCGCTGCATGAGCTGCGGCATGTGCTTCGAGTGCGACAACTGCGTGGTTTATTGCCCGCAAACTGCGGTCTACCGCGTCAAGAAGGGTGAATCGACCACCGGACGCTATGTCGCCACGGACTACAACAAGTGCATTGGTTGCCATATCTGCGCGGATGTCTGTCCGACCGGCTACATTCAGATGGGCCTGGGCGAGTGATGAAGCTGTTCGCATCCTTGCTGCTCTGCCTGTGGATTCCGATGGCGCTGGCTACCGGAACGACGGTGCCGAAACTGGATATCGGCAAGGGCGGTCAGTGCGTGGAGGATGCGCAGTGGATGCGGAAGAATCACATGGATTTGCTCAAGCACCAGCGGGATGACACGGTGCACAAAGGGGTACGCAACACGAAGCACAGCCTGAAGGGCTGCATCGAATGTCACGCCAGCACGCTGGACAACAGCGTAACGGCGCGTGCCGACAGCTTCTGCGTTGCCTGTCATCGCTACGAATCGGTCAAGATCGATTGCTTCGAGTGCCATTCCGACAAGCGCAAGAGCGCGTGGCTGCAGAGGAATGCGAAATGAGCGGGATCGACCTGCGCCGCAGGAATTTCTTCAAGACCTCGATGGGTGCGGCCGCAGTCGCCATTGCACCGGGCATCCTCCTGTTCGACGCGGCGCACGGCAAGCCGCCGGCCGGCGACGGCAAGGTGCGCTGGGGAATGCTGATCGATACAACCCAATGCCGCGAGGGCTGTAGCGACTGCGTCACTGCCTGCAACAAGGAAAACGGCCTGCCTGGCGGCACCAGCGCAACCGCCGTGCAGTGGATACGCAAAGTGGAGATCAAGGAAGTCAGCACCGGCCGCAAGATGTCGCTGCCGATGATGTGCCAGCATTGCGAGAAGCCGCCCTGCGTCGATGTCTGCCCGACCGGTGCCTCGTTCAAGCGACACGACGGCATCGTCCTGGTAGACCGCCACCTCTGCATCGGTTGCCGCTATTGCATGATGGCCTGCCCGTACAAGGCCCGTTCGTTCGTCCATGAACCAGTCACCGACCAGAATCCCGACGTGCCGCGCGGCAAGGGAACCGTGGAAAGCTGCACCCTGTGCGTGCACCGCATCGACAACGGCCAGCAACCCGCCTGCGCCGAATCCTGCACGAACAAGGCCATCCTTTTCGGCGACCTGAACGATCCCGACAGCGATATCTTTCGGAAGATCCGTTCCGTCGCCAGCGTTCAACTGCGGGCGGACCTGAGGCTCAATACCGGCATCCGTTACCAGGGGTTATAGATGAGCGCCCACCCTCCGATGTATTTCAAGAACCGCCTCTATTACCTGCTGATCGCGGCGGGCGGGCTGGTTGCGCTGGCGGGCCTGTACGCGGTGCACTTGATGGAAGATCATGGGCATGTCATCACCGGCATGAACAACCAGGTCGTCTGGGGTATTCCCCATGTCTTCGCGATCTTCATGATCGTTGCCGCATCTGGTGTGCTCAACGTCGCGTCTATCGGCTCGGTATTCGGCAAGACCCTGTACAAGGCGCGGGCACCGCTGGCGAGCCTGCTCTCCATCGCCATGCTGGCCGGCGGCCTGAGCGTGCTGATGCTCGACCTCGGACGGCCGGACCGCGTTATTGTCGCCGCCACCAACACCAATCTCACCTCGGTCTTCGCCTGGAATGTCGTACTCTATTCCGGCATGTTCGCGCTGGTCGCAGTTTATCTCTGGACGATGATGGAACGCCGCATGAATCGCTGGACCAAGCCTGCCGGGTTTGCGGTCTTCGCCTGGCGCTTCATCCTGACCACCGGCACGGGCCTCATCTTCGCGTTCCTTACGGCGCGCCAGGCCTATGGCTCGGCGTTGTTGCCACCGATGTTCATCGTGCTCTCGTTTGCCTGGGGACTGGCAGTATTCCATCTGGTGCAGACAATCCTGTACGCGTGGAACGAGAAGATCCTCGATCCGGCGATCATGCAACGCAAGAAGAATCTGCTTGGCGTGTTCATCGTCGGCTCGCTCTACATGGTCGTGATCTATCACCTGACCAACCTGTATTTCGCCCAGCAAATTGGCTTCCAGCGCTTCATCCTGCGCGATGGCGGCGTTTATCCGCAGTTGTTCTGGTGGGGCTACGTGGTTCTTGGCAACATTCTTCCTCTGGTGCTGATCTACTGGCCAGGTCTGGGTAGGACGCGCTGCATTTTTTCCGCCTCCCTGCTCGTCGTGCTTGGCGCATTCGCTTTGCTCTACGTCTTCATCATCGGCGGGCAGGTCTACCCACTGGACATCTTCCCGGGATACGAGGCCAGCAGCAGCTTCGGGGATGGACAGATCGCCTCGTACACGCCTTCGCCCCACGAAATCCTGCTCGGCTTCGGTGGCCTTGCGATAGCTTTCATCACGACCACCGTCAGTGTGCGGGTGCTGAACTTCATGCCGCAGGACAAGCACTACATCACTGACTGATGTCGTGAACAGGCTGCCATGAACCGCATGCTGATCTCGGCAGCTCACAAGTCATCCGGCAAGACCCTGGTCAGCATCGGCCTGTGCGCCGCGTTGCGTGCGCATGGCCATGTCGTGCAGCCTTTCAAGAAAGGTCCCGACTACATCGATCCGATGTGGCTTTCGCAGGCCGCCGGCCGCCCCTGCCGCAACCTCGACCTGTACCTGATGGACGACGATGATGTCGTCGCGACCTTCGCCCGCCATGCCGCGGAGGTCAGCCTGGTCGAGGGCAACAAGGGACTCTACGACGGTCTCTCGCTCGATGGCAGCAACAGCAATGCCGCCGTGGCCAAGCTGCTTGACCTGCCCGTGTTCCTGGTCATTGACGCGCGCGGGATGACGCGCGGCATCGCCCCGCTGATCCTCGGCTACCAAGCCTTCGACAAGGATATCCGGATTGCCGGGGTGATCCTCAACAAACTCGGCGGCAGTCGCCACGAGGCGAAACTGCGCCAGGTGATCGAGCACTATACGGAGGTGCCGGTCGTTGGCGCTATCCAGTATGACGAGCACCTCGGTATCATCGAGCGCCATCTTGGTCTGATGCCGAGCAACGAATTGATTGCGGCGGCGGCGAAGATCAAGCAGATCGGCGATGCCATCTCCGGGCAGGTCGACCTGGACCGGCTTCTGGCCTTGTCACGCAAGCCGCCTCCGGCGCCGGCGGAGATCGCGGAAATCCGCCCCCTGCCGGTCGGCGAAAGGCCACGCATCGGCATCGCCCGCGACCGTGCCTTCGGCTTCTACTATGCCGACGACCTCGATGCGCTGGAGGCCGCGGGCGCCACGCTGGTGCCCTTCAACACGCTGGCGGACGCACACTTGCCGGAGGTCGATGCGCTTTACATCGGCGGCGGCTTCCCCGAGGCCTGTGCCGTCGAACTGGAGGCAAACACCACCCTGCGCGGCGAGATCCGGCAGGCCATCGAGAAGGGGATGCCGGCCTATGCCGAATGCGGCGGACTGATGTACCTTGCACGCGGCATCGCCTGCGAGGGGCGCACTTATGAAATGGTCGGCGCAATTCCCGGCGACGTGGTGATGCACGACAAGCCGGTTGGCCGCGGCTATGTCCACCTCAAGGAGAGCGAGGAGCATCCCTGGCCCCGCCCCGCCGCGCCGGCCCGCCAGATCAAGGCCCACGAATTTCATTACTCGAGCCTGGAGAACCTGCCGGCCGACAGCCGCTTCGCCTATCAGGTTGAACGCGGCTGGGGCATTACCGGGAAAAGTGACGGTCTTATGGTAAATAAGCTGCTGGCCTCGTATACGCACTTGCGCACCATCGGCAGCTGCTACTGGGCCACCCGGTTCGTCGCCTTCATCCGGCGCCAGATGAAAGACCAACAGGCAAGACCACACATAGCGAACG
>DAOMFF010000072.1:0-6542 GCA_035429665.1 Azonexus sp. | reverse complement strand
CTGTTCCTGCACGCCGATACCTGCCTGCCGGCAGCGGCATTGACGGCCGTCGCCGATGCCCTGGCAAGCGGGGCGACCTGGGGACGCTTCGACGTGAGAATCGACGGATCGCTGCATGGTTTGGGTCTGGTCGCCCGGATGATGAACTTGCGCTCGCGCCTGACCGGAATCGCCACCGGCGATCAGGCCATTTTCGTCACGCGCGAGGCGTTCCGGCGCATCGGCGGCTTCCCGGAGATCGCACTGATGGAGGACATCGTCCTGTCGCGCGAGTTGCGCGTGCTCGCCTGGCCGGCCTGCCTCAGGGACAAGGTGACGACGTCCGGACGGCGCTGGGAGAAGAATGGCCTGCTGCGCACCATCCTGATGATGTGGCGGCTGCGCCTGCGTTTCCATTTCGGCGCCAGCCCGGCCGATCTCGCCCGTGAGTATGGCTATAGTCCCGATGAACGCTGAGCGCGGGAACCGGACCGGGCTGGCGATCCTGGCCAAGGCGCCCGTGCCCGGTCTCGCCAAGACGCGGCTGATTCCCCATCTTGGCGCTGAAGGGGCGGCGGCGTTGCAGCGTTGGTTATTGCAGCGCATGGTGACCACCGCCCTAGCCGCCGACGTCGGACCGGTGACGCTGTGGTGCGCGCCGGCTGTCGGCCATCCTGAATTCTCGGCTTGCCGCAATCGCGGGCAGGTCGTCCTGCGCCGGCAAGCGCCTGGCGACCTGGGGGCGAGGATGCATGCCGCCGTTGCCGGTTCGCCGGCGCCGGTGGGGGTGCTTGTGGTCGGGACCGATTGCCCGGTGCTGACTCCCGGACTGCTTAGGCGGGCCGCCGCCAGTCTGGATCAGGATGATGCGACGGTGGTTCCCGCCGAGGACGGCGGCTATGTGCTGATCGGCATGCGCCGGCCGTCGCGGCGGGTGTTCGCCGACATTGACTGGGGTAGCGGAAAGGTGATGGCCCAGACCCGCGAACGTCTGTCGGAAATCGGCTGGCGCTGGAGCGAGTTTCCGCCTCTGTGGGACGTCGACCGCGAGGAGGACTTGCGGCGCCTGCGCGATCTCTTTCCGGAAGATCTTCCGCCAGGCCGCTAGCCGGTTTCCCGAAGGCGCTGGTTGCGAAACGATCGGGGCTGCCGGTCCGTGGCGTTGCAACCGCGCCGGACCGGGGAAGTGGTGGGCGACGCAGTCTTTTTGGCTTCCGAATTGCTTTCGACCGCCGGTTTGATGACCCGGAGCGAAGCGAGCGAGTACAATCATCGCGTTGCCCGCGAGGGGGCCGGGCTGGAATGGCAAGGCCACGGGTTTGTCGCATACCCGTTCGCTCGCACAGGATTTTCAGTTAGCGCCTAGAGTCGCCTGGCAGATCCGGATTACGGCGGGTGGTCTGGGCGTTGTTGATCCAGGGGGGAATGATGAGCAGTAGTGACTTCGACTCCGGGGATGCAACCGGCAAGCAAATGGCCGTGCTGGCGCTGGCTGCCTTGGGCGTTGTTTTCGGCACCATCGGGACGGCCCCGCTCTATGCGCTGAAGGCGGTTTTTGCCGGAAACCACCCGATTCCGGTCAACGAAGCGAACATTCTCGGCAGCCTGTCACTGTTTTTCTGGACGCTGATCATCGTCGTTTCGGTCAAGTACGCGACCTTCCTGATGCGCGTGGACAATTCCGGCGAGGGCGGCATCATGGCGCTGATCACGCTGGCGCTGCGCACCGTCAACGGCAAGCCGAAACAGGCGAGGGCGGTCGTGGTTATCGGCATCGTCGGCGCGGCGATGTTCTTCGCCAGCGGAATGGTCACGCCGGCGATTTCGGTTCTCTCCGCCGTCGAGGGTCTGCAGGTCGCTTCCCCGGCGCTCGAACCCGTCGTGATCCCGGTCACGCTGGCGGTGCTGTTCTTCCTGTTCTACGTCCAGCGTCACGGTACCGCCGTGGTCGACAGGTTTTTCGGGCCGGTGATGCTGCTCTGGTTCGCCACCCTGGCGCTGCTCGGGGTGAACGGTATCGTCGCGCACCCGGGCATCCTGATGGCGGTGAACCCGGCGCACGCCGTCGGGTTCCTGAGCGATCACGAGTTGCTGGCCCTGGTTGCGCTGGGCGGCGTGGTGCTCGCGGTGGCCGGTGCCGAAGCGCTCCATTCCGGGATGGGCCAATTCGGCCACAAGTCTGTCCGTGGCGCGTGGTTCCTTCTCGTTCTGCCGGCACTCGCGCTCAATTACCTTGGCCAGGGCGCGTTGATGCTGGACGACGCGGCGGCGGCGAGGAGTCCTTTCTTCCTTTCGGCGCCCGGCTGGGCGCTCTTCCCGCTGATCGCTCTGGCCACGGCGGCTTCGGCGATTGCCGCGCAGGCGGTGATCTCCGCCGCCTCGTCGCTGACCCGTCAGGCGATGATGCTCGGCTTCATGCCGCGGATGGAAGTTCAGCGCACCGCCGACAAGGGGCAATTCTATCTGCCGGCGGTGAACTGGGGGTTGTTGCTGGCAGTGACGATACTCGTCCTCGGCTTCGGGAGCTCGGACAATCTCGTTGCGCCCTACGGAATTGTGGTGAGTGGAGAACTGATGGTCACCTCGCTGCTTGCCGCCGTGGTTATTGCTCGCCACTGGGGATGGGGCAGGGCCGGCGGGCTGTTCGGCAGCTTCCTGGCGATCGAACTGGTCTTCCTGGTGGCGAACACCCTCAATGTTTCACCGGGGGGCTGGCTCCCGCCGGTTGTGGGCATCGCCATCTTCATCACCATGGCGACCTGGAAAGAGGGGCGTCTGCTGCACTCCGCGCGCATCAGGAGCGAACGCCTCGAACTTTCGATGTTTCTCGAATCGCTCGCGGCGTCGATGCCGACCCGGGTTGGCGGAACCTCGGTATTCCTGAACGCCGATGTCCGGGCGGTGCCGCATGCGCTGCTGCACAACCTGATGCACAACAAGGTGCTGCACGAACGGGTGGTGGTTGTTGCCGCCCAGTTCTCCGATGTTCCCTGGGTGCCGGACAGCAGCCGCGTCAAGGTCAGGAAACTGCGCGACAACTTCTGGAGCGTGAGCGTTCACTTCGGTTTCAAGGATGAACCCGACATTCCGCTGGCCCTGACGCTGTGCGCGGATTCCGGCCTCGAGTTCAACGCGCTCGACACCACCTACTTCATCGGGCGCGAAACGCTGTTGCCCAGGTTTCATTCGGAGATGTCCTTTTGGCGGGAGCGGATCTTCGTCGCCATGTACCGCAATGCCGGTTCGCCGACAGCCTTCTTCCGGATTCCTTGCAACCGGGTTGTCGAGCTGGGTGCCCAGGTTACCCTGTAAAGTGCCGTCTTAGCGCTGGCAGTGGCGGTTGCGGCCACCGTTCTTGGCGGTGTACAGGGCTTCGTCGGCACGCTGGATCGCCGTGTCGATGGTGTCACCCCAGAGGATTTCAGTGCTGCCGATGCTGGCGGTAAAATGCAGCGGTGTTCCGTCTGCCAGGACCACAGTGGTTTCCCGAATCCGGTCGAGGAGGCGTTCGATGACCGGTTGCCCCATTTCGGCATTGGTTTCGACCAGCACGACGGCAAATTCCTCGCCGCCGATGCGGGCGACGATGTCCACGTTGCGCAGGCTGCTCTTGAGCAGATGCGCGAGGTGCGCAAGTACGGCATCGCCAGCCGGGTGGCCATGCTTGTCGTTGATTTTCTTGAAGTGATCGATGTCGAGAATCAGCAAGGTCGGCGCCGGGCCGTGGCGCTGGCTGCGCAGCAGTTCATGCGAGAAGCGGTCCATGAAGGCGCGCCGGTTGATGAGGCCGGTCAAGGCGTCGGTCGAGGCCAGCACGCGCAAGTCGACCTCGAGCGAGACACGCCGCGCGATCTCTGCTTTCAGGCGGGCGCTTTCGGCCTCGATGGCGTTCCTCTGCGCCCTCGTTTGTTCCTGGTAGCGACGCAGCGCGACCTCCGACCAGAACATGCCGCCGGTAATCAGGATGGCGGTGATCGCGAAACGGGCGGCGAACGCTTCAGAGTAGGCACCGGTCCCGGTTTCGGGGCCGCCCAGGACCATGATGGCGGTGGCGACGGCGATGCCGAGGCATGACCAGACAGCGCCCTCGCGTGGCGGCAGGAGCATCACCGAGACCACCGGGAAAGAGAAGAACCACAGGGCATGGCTGTGCTCTTCACCGGAATAGGCAACCAGGTAGATGACCAGCGCCGCATAGGTTGCCATCCCGGGGCGGACTATCCAGGTCTGGAGGTGCCCGCGCAGCATTGCCGTATAGCTTCCGCAGATGATCACGACGTTGGCGATGATCAGTCCCAGCAGAGGCCAGTTCCCGCCGCGCAGCGCGGCAATGCCGTAGGCGGCCATGATCGGGAGGCCGATGACGAGAAATATCTTGGCGCGTTCATGCGCCTGCAGCAGTTGCTCGGCCGGTGTTTCGCTGGACAGGGTCGTCACGGAGTCACCTCCATGGCTAGACCCGGCGCACTCTGTCCAGCAGCGCGGTCGTCGACCGTTGATGGATGAACGGGATCGAATGTACCGTTCCACCCCAGCCGGCCACTTCCCTGCTGCCGACAATCCTCTCCGGCGGCCAGTCGCCGCCCTTGACCAGGATTTCCGGGCGGCATTCGATGATGCGCCGAAGCGGTGTGTCCTCGTCGAACCAGGTAACCAGGGAAACGCAGCCGAGCGCGGCGATTACCGCCAGGCGGTCGGCGAGCGTGTTCACCGGCCGCCCGTCGCCCTTGCCCTGACGCCTTACCGAGGCATCGGAGTTGAGCGCAACCACCATGCTGCCGCCGAGGGCTGCCGCCTGCCCGAGATAGGTGACGTGGCCGCGGTGCACGATGTCGAAGCAGCCGTTGGTGAATACCAGAGGGTGCGCCAGGCGGGCGACGCGCGCGGTCAACTGCTCCGGAGGGCAGATTTTCGATTCGAACTCGGGTGCGGGATAGTCCACTTCGACCAGGTCGCCGGCGGCTTCAGGAAGGCTTCCATTCTATAGGGTCTTTCGCGCGACTTGGCGTTTTCGCATGCGGGGAGGATTACATCTGCTTCCGTCGCCACGCCTCGAGCGCCACCAGCGAACGCTCAAGCGAGATGAGCAGTTCCACCCCCGCAACTTCGGGTAGGCGCTTGACGCCGCCACCACCGGCCCACAATGCCACCTCGGCTGGCAAGACCGTGCGCAACTGTTGCAGCAGGCCGGGAATCTGGCGTTTCGGGAAGGCGACTGAAAACGACAGGGCGACAATGTCGGCGCGATGGGCGGCGGCGGCGCGGGCGATCTCGAGCAGTGGCATCTGCGTGCCGAGCGGGATGCACTCGGCGCCCTCCAGCGCGAACAGCGCTTCGGCCATCAGCAGGCCGAGGACGTGCGGTTCGTCCGGGACGCTGGTGAGGACGATGCGCGGGCTGCGCTTGCCGCCGGGCAGGGTGGCGATCGCCTGGCGCAGGAGGCGCTTGGTCAGTTCGGTAAACAGATGCTCCTCGAAGACCTCGACACTGCCTTCCTCCCAGGCGGCGCCGACGAGTCGGGTGAGCGGGGCGACAGTGTCCTGGACAAACCGTTCCAGCCCTTGGCGGGCGAGCCGCTGCTGCATCGCTTGCTGGTAGGCTGCGCCGTCATGCTGCTTGATCAGGGACATCAGGTCGCCGAGTTCCGCGGCTGCGCCGGCGCCGGAGGCCGCCCCCGGGGGTTCCGGACGTCGCGGGGCCAACGCGTTCAGCTCCTCGGTGGGGGTGGCCAGCAGCTTTCCGGGCCGGTGCCCGGCATCCATCAGGCGCTTGACCAGCCGCAGGCGTTCGACCTGCTCGGCCGGGTAGATGCGTTCGCCGTGGTCGTCGCGATCGGGGACGGGAAAGCCGTAGCGGCGCTCCCAGACGCGCAAAACGTCCTTGGATAGACCCGTGTCGCGTTCGACGGCGGCAATGTTGAATCTCGGATTATTCATAATTGTCCTGAACAAATGTTAGACAAACCGTTGACAATGCTGATTTCGTTGCCTATAGTACGGACAAACGAACTAATTGTCCAGGACAAAACGTAGAAAGGTTGAACATGATCGAGAAACTGAAATGCTCCACGCTGATTGCCGGCCTGCTGACGCTGAGTGTCGTGCCGGCGTCGTCCGCAGTAGAATGCCCGCCCTTGCTTAACCACACCTTTCCGGCATTGCAGGACGGAAAGCCGATGCCGCTCTGCCAGTACGCCGGGAAGGTCATTCTGGTGGTCAATACGGCGAGCTTCTGCGGATTCACGTCGCAATACGAAGGGCTGGAAAAGCTCTACGCCCGCCTCAGGGACGAGGGCCTGGTCGTACTCGGCTTCCCGTCCAACGACTTCGGCGAGCAGGAGCCCGGCAGCGACAAGGAGATCGCCGATTTTTGCCGCCTGACCTACGGCGTCGAGTTTCCGATGGTCGCCAAGACGACGGTGAAGGGCCGGGACGCCAATCCCTTCTACCTGAAGCTGGCGGAAATCACTGGCAGCAGGCCGAAGTGGAATTTCCACAAGTACCTGATCAATCGCGATGCCTCGCAGGTCGTTGCCTACTCCAGCTTCACCAAGCCGGATGACA
>DAOMFF010000071.1:0-6674 GCA_035429665.1 Azonexus sp. | reverse complement strand
CCACCTCGCGGCGAATCTGCGCGTGCAGGTCGCGCATCGCGTTGATGGCGCCGAAATCGAGATACTTGCGGAAGACGAAGGGGCGGGCGATCTTCTGCATCGCGGTCACCCACTCGGGCTGCAGGTTGTCGCCCGCGTTCATGGTGCGCCCCTTGATCCAGGCGTAGCGCTCCCATTCGCGGCCCTGCGTGATGAAGTAGTTTTCCAGTGCATCCAGTGAGCAGACCAGCGGCCCGGAATCGCCGTTCGGGCGCAGGCGCATGTCGACGCGGAAGACCTGGCCGTCGCCGGTGATCTCGCCGAGCGCGGCAATCACCCGCTTGCCGAGGCGGCTGAAGAAATCGTAGTTTTCGATGCGCCGCGGCCCGGCGGTGTCGCCTTCGCTGGGGTAGATGAAGATGTAATCGACGTCCGACGAGACGTTCAGTTCGCGTCCGCCCAGCTTGCCCATGCCGATGATCAGCAGGCGTTGCGGCTGGCCGGCGCCGTCGAGCGGCTCGCCATAAGTCGCGGCGAGCTGCCGGTGGTGGTGATCGAGCGCGAAGTTGGTCGTCACGTCGGCGAGCAGGGTCATGCTCTCGACGACTTCGGACAGCGGCGCCAGGCCGCACAGATCACGCAGGGCGATGTGCGCCATCGCGTGCTGGCGCAGGCGGCGCAGCTGCGACTTGAGGGTATCGTCGTCCGTCGCTGCCGGTTTCAGGGCGCCCAGCAACTGGTCGGCAGAAAGTGGCGCCATCCACAGGGCTAACAGTTCGTCGATCAGCCCCGGCCGTGTGCTGAGCAGATTGGCAAGATAACGGCTGTGATCGAGGGCGGCTTGCCAGCGCGGGTCGGGAAGGTTGTCCATGATTGCTCGGTCGGTAACTAAGCCGAAAAGGATAGAATGCAATTTTTGATCGGCTGTTGATTGTAGTGATCTATCCCACCATCTGGCAAAGTGGTTTCCCGAGTGGCTGATTCGGAAACCCGCACGGCATTGCGCCGGGGTCTCTATCACCGCCTGCGCTGGCTGTGGCCCCTGCTCGATTCGGCTTTGCTGCGCGGCACGTTGCGCCTGGCCGGGTGGACCCTGCTCGCCGCGTGGCTGATCTTCGCCAGCCTGCTTCTCGCCTTGCGCTACGTGGTGCTGCCCAATGTCGGCATCTATCACGGGCAGATCGAGCAGGCAATTAGCCGGGCCGTTGGCCAGCCGGTGACGATCGGCAGCATCGAGGCGCGCTGGCAACGACTCAATCCGGATCTGCTGCTCGACAATGTCGTGATCGCCGACCGCCAGGGTGCCCCCGCCTTTTCGTTGCAGGAGGTGGAGGCCGTTCTCTCCTGGAGCAGCCTGTGGCGCGGCCAGCTGACGCTGGCGCTGCTGGCCTTCGAGCGGCCGGTGCTGCACGTGCGCCGCGAAACCAGTGGCCGCATCACGGTGGCCGGGATCGATGCCGAGGGAGAAAGCGATCCGGAATTCGCCCAATGGGTGCTCGACCAGAAGCGCATTCGCATCCGCAACGCGACCGTTCTCTGGGAGGACCGCCTGCGTGGTGCCCCGCCGCTGGTGCTCGAAGATCTGCAGTTCGGTCTCGACAACAAGGGGCGCAACCATCGCTTCGGTCTCTCGGCGGCGCCGCCGTCCGAACTGGCAGCGCGCATCGATGTCCGCGGTGAAATCGGCGGCGACCTTGGCGAGGTGCTCGAACGTCTCTCGGGCCGCATTTTCATTCAGCTCGATTTCGCCGATCTCGCGGGCTGGCGGGCTTGGGTCGATTATCCGGTCTACCTGCCGCAGGGGCACGGGGCAGTGCGTCTGTGGGGTGATCTGGCCGGGGGCCAGGGCATGCTGACGGCCGATGTCGCACTCGAGGACCTGCGCGTCCGCCTTGGGCGCAAGGTGCCGGAATTGGCGCTCGACAGCCTGCGCGGCCGCCTGGTCGGGCGTTACCGGGAGGGCGACTGGGCGCTGACCGGGAGCAAGGTCGAACTGCTGGCTGCGGATGGGACCCGCGTGACCCCAACCGATTTTCAGGCCGCGTGGAAGCAGCAGGGTCCGGGTGGCCGGATCAGCGGTTCCGCCGGGGCCAGCTTTCTCGATTTCGCCGTGCTCGGCAAGCTCGCTTCCTATCTGCCGCTCGATCCTCGCAGCCGCGAGCTGCTCGAGTATCACCAGCCGCAGGGCCGGGTATCGGAGTTGCGGGCGAGTTGGAACAGGGTTGGCGATAATCTCGAACGCTATTCGCTGAAAGCCGGTTTCGCCGATCTCGGGTTGCGTGCCGGCGGCTATTTTCCCGGGGCGAAGGGTCTTTCCGGGGTGCTCGAGTTTACCGATGCCGGTGGATCGATCTCCCTGGATTCGAAAAATGCGGGTGTCTCGCTGCCGGCTGTTTTCAGCGAGCCAGACATCGACCTTGATCTGCTGCGAGGCCATGCCAGGTGGAAGGTGACGGGCGATGTGGTCGACGTCAAGCTGGAGAGTCTGCGGTTCGAGAGCGCGGATGCGGAAGGGGCGGCCAGTGGCAACTATCGCCACACGGGTGAGGGGCCGGGTATGATCGATCTGGCGGCGACGTTGTCGCGGGCCGACGGCCGGGCTGTCTGGCGTTACCTGCCCAAGGTCATTGGCCAGGATGTCCGTGATTGGGTCCGGCGCGGGATCGTCGCCGGCAAGGCTTCCGACGCCAAGCTGACCCTCAAGGGCAATCTGGCGGATTTTCCATTCCGCGAGCGTGAGAAGGGCACATTCCAGATCACCGCGAAGGCTGCCGATGTCAAGCTGGACTACGCGCCCGGCTGGCCGGTCATCGAGGGAATCGACGGCGTCCTCAGCTTCGGCGTCGGCATGCGCGTCGTGGCCGAACGTGGCAACCTGCTGGGGGCGCGGCTGTCCGATGTCGTTGCCGAAATACCCGATTTCGAGTCATTCGACGAGCGATTGAAGATTCGTGGCGAAGCACATGGCCCGACTAGCGAATTTCTGCGCTTCATCGACCAAAGCCCGGTCGGCGAGAAAATCGACAGGTTCACGCAGGGCATGAAAGCGACCGGCAACGGCAGGCTCGACCTGGCGCTCGAAATTCCCCTGCGTCGGGTGATGGATTCCCGGGTGAACGGCGAATTCCGCCTGCAGAACAACCAGGTCGAGCTAATCGAAGGCATGGCGCCGGTGACTCAGGTCAATGGCCGGCTGTTGCTGACCGAATCCAGCATTGACTCGCCGGAGATCACTGGCCGCGTATTCGGCGGGCCAGTCAGGGTCGGCATCCGGAGTCATGCGGACCGGGTTGCCGTGCGGGCCGGCGGCACCTCGAACGTCACCGAACTGGTCCGGCACTTCGGGCTGCCGGTAGGCGAGCGGCTGACCGGCAGTGCGGCGTGGAAGTCCACCATCGACATCCGCCACCACCAGATCGATCTCGTCATCGACTCGGATCTGGTCGGCGTCAGTTCCCTTCTGCCCGAGCCGCTGGCCAAGGCGGCGGCGTCGCCGCTGGCGCTGCGCGTTGAGAAAACGAATGCCGAGGCCGGGCGCGAACAATACCGGGCGACCCTGGGCGATGTCGCGCGGGCGGTTTTCGTCAAGGGTACCGATGGTCTGGAACGCGCCGTCGTGGCAATCGGTTCCGGCGAGGCGCGGCTGCCGGACCGCGGCGTGGCCGTGCGCATTGCCGTCCCGCAGTTCGACGCCGATGCCTGGAAGGCACTGGTCGCCGGCGACAACGCCGGCCGCAGCGACATGAAACCACCGGCGCTCGATGTGGTGTCAATCAGGACACCGCGGTTGCGCCTGTTCGGCCGCGACTTCACGGATGTGGATAGCGAGGTGCGGCCGCGCGACGACGGCTGGCAGATCACGCTCAACATGCAGGAAGTGGCTGGCGATGTGTTCTGGCGAAACGCCGGCGAAGGCTCGGTGGACGGCCGGCTGCGCCGGCTGGTGCTGCGGCCGGCGGCAGAAACGGTGGGCGCCGCCAACACGACACTGATCAACAGCCTGCCCGCCATGAACCTCAGGGTGGACGATTTCCGGATCGGCGACCGGGCGCTCGGCCGGCTCGATCTGCGGGCACGCAATGACAAGGGGGCCTGGCATCTTGAAACGCTGAACCTGCAGAATCCTGACGGCGGCTTGAAGGGCAGTGCGGTCTGGCGCAACGACGGGCGGGGCGGGCACCAGACCCGCCTCGACTTCGATCTGAACGCCAGCGACGTCGGCCGGCTGCTCAACCGCCTCGGCTTCGTCGATGCCATCCGGCGCGGTACCGCCCGGCTGGCCGGCAGCATGCGGTGGAACGGCCCGCTGACCGGCATCCACTACCCGTCGCTGACCGGCGAGATGACGGTCAGCGCCGAGAACGGCCAGTTCAACAAGCTGGAGCCGGGCGTCGGCCGGCTGCTCGGACTGATCTCGCTGCAGTCGCTGCCGCGCCGGCTGACCCTCGATTTTCGCGACATTTTCAGCGAAGGGCTGGCCTTCGACAGCATCGAGGGACGGACGGCGGTGACCGCCGGCGTCATGCGGACGGCGGAGCCCTTGCGCATCAACAGTCCGGCGGCACAGATCATGATCGAGGGCGAGGCCGACCTGAAGAATGAAACGCAGCGACTGCAGGTCCTGGTACGTCCGATGGTCGGCTCGGTCGCCGCCATCGGCGCTGCCACCCTGGTCAATCCGCTGGCCGGTGCCGCGGCGCTGGTCGCCAGTACAATCCTGCGCAATCCACTTGGCCGCCTGTTCAGTTACCGCTATCTCGTGACCGGCAGCTGGAGCGATCCCACGGTCGAGAAGGTCGGCCAGTTCGTCGAGGAGCCGCCGCCGGCGGCGGAAGGAGCAAGACAGTGAGCAGGCAGAATTGCCGCATGGCGGCTATCCAGATGGTTTCCGGGCCGCGTGTCGCCGACAACCTGGCTGTGGCCGGCCACCTGATCGCCGATGCCGTCGGCCAGGGTGCGCAACTGGTCGCGCTCCCCGAGTACTTTCCGATCATCGGCGCCGATGACGATCGCGTGCGCGCGCGCGAGGATTTCGGCGATGGCCCGATTCAGGACTGGCTGGCCGCAACTGCGCGACGCCACGGCATCTGGATCTTCGCCGGTACCATCCCGTTGACCGCAAGCGTTGCCGACAGGATGCGCAACTCAACGCTGGTGTTCGACCCGTCCGGCAAGTGCGTCGAACGTTACGACAAGGTGCACCTGTTCGGCTTCACCAAGGGCGAGGAAAGCTACGACGAGTCGGCCTTCATCGAGGCCGGCACGGAACTCGTCGCCGTCGATACTCCCTTCGGCCGGGTCGCGCTGTCGATCTGCTACGACCTGCGTTTCCCCGAACTCTATCGCGCTCTCGGCAGCGTCGACCTGATCCTGATGCCGGCTGCCTTCACCGAGACCACCGGCCGCGCGCACTGGGAGATCCTGCTGCGCGCCCGGGCCATCGAGAACCAGTGCTACCTGCTGGCGGTCGGACAGGGCGGCAGGCACGAAAGCGGCCGGGTGACCCACGGCAACAGCATGATCGTCGACCCTTGGGGCGAGATTCTCGATCGCAAGATGAAGGGGCCGGGCGTCGTCATCGCCGATCTCGACCATGCCCGCATTGCCGAAATCCGCGCCAGCCTGCCGGCGCTGGCGCACAGAAAACTTTGATGGAGCCTCAATGAACCCGAACAGCGCCCTGGCGCAAGCCGAATCCCTGCTGCTGACGCCCTTCTCGCTGACCGAGGGCGACCTGTCGCGCACCTTCGGCCAGATCCTGACGCACCAGGTCGATTATGCCGATCTCTATTTCCAGCATTCGCGTTCCGAGGCGTGGAGCCTGGACGAAGGCATCGTCAAGTCGGGCAGCTTCAATATCGACCAGGGTGTCGGAGTACGGGCGATTTCCGGCGAGAAGACCGCCTTCGCCTATTCCGACGATATCAGTGCGCGGGCGCTGGGCGATGCGGCGAGCGCCGTTCGCGCCATCGCCGCTGCCGGACAGAATGGCATTTTGCCCGCTTTTTCGGCGTCGACCGCAGCTAGGTCGCTCTACATCCCGCACGATCCCATCGCCTCGCTGCCGGCCGAAGCCAAGGTGAAACTGCTCGAACGCCTGGAAGGCATGGCGCGTTCCCTCGACCCGCGGGTGATCCAGGTCATGGCCTCGCTGGCCGGTGAATACGAGGTGATCCTGGTCGCCGGTTCCGACGGCCGGTTGGCCGCCGACATCCGGCCGCTGGTGCGTTGTTCGCTGTCGGTCATCGTCGAGGAGAACGGCCGGCGCGAGCAGGGCGGGGCGGGCGGCGGCGGGCGTTTCGACTTCGCCTATTTCGACGATGCGGTGCTGCAGCGCTATGCACAGGAAGCAGTCCATCAGGCGGTGACCAACCTCAACGCGGCGCCGGCGCCGGCCGGCCAGATGACCGTCGTCCTCGGTTCCGGCTGGCCCGGCATCCTGTTGCACGAAGCGGTCGGCCATGGCCTCGAGGGCGACTTCAACCGCAAGGGCAGTTCGACCTTCAGCGGCCGTATCGGCCAGCGCGTCGCGGCCAAGGGCGTCACCGTGATCGACGACGGCACCATCGCCGACCGTCGCGGCTCGCTGAACATCGACGACGAGGGCAACCCGACGCAGCGCACCGTGCTGATCGAGGATGGCATCCTCAAGGGCTACATGCAGGACAGCCTCAATGCCCGCCTGATGGGCGTCG
>DAOMFF010000070.1:4062-6743 GCA_035429665.1 Azonexus sp. | reverse complement strand
TCGCCTTCATGCTGTTCCTCGGCATCGCCTGGGGCTTCATGTGGGGCATCGAGAAGAACAAGGACAGCGGCCTCGGCGTTGCCCTGCTGCTCGGCTTCACCTTCTTCATGGGCCTGATGCTGTCGCGCATCCTGCAGGTCGCCCTTGGCTTTTCGAACGGCGGGTCGATGATCGCGCTGGCGGCAGGTGGAACTGGCGCCATCTTCGCGACGATGGCGACAATCGCCTCAGTCAGCAAGCGTGACTTCAGCGGCATGGGTAAATTCCTGTTTGTCGGGATGATTGTCGTCCTGCTCGCCGCGGTCGCCAACATCTTCTTCCAGATTCCAGCGCTGTCGCTGACCATCGCCGCCGTTGTCGTGGTCCTGTTTTCCGCCTACATCCTCTACGACATCAGCCGTATTGTCCAAGGTGGCGAAACCAACTACATTTCGGCGACTCTCGCGGTCTACCTCGACGTCTACAACGTTTTCGTCAGTCTGTTGCAGTTGATCATGGCTTTCACCGGCGACCGCGACTGAACGTCACGTCCTGATTCGAGGGGCGGCTGCGGCCGCCCCTTTTTCATGCCTTCTCGAAAACCGCAACCGACTCGACGTGGCCGGTATGCGGAAACATATTGACGACTCCGGCGGCCTTGAGGGAATAACCCTTGACGTGAACCACTACCGCAGCGTCACGCGCCAGCGTAGCCGGATTGCATGAGACATAGACGATGCGCTGCGGGCCGTCTGCCGGGAGCGCCTTGACCACCTCGATCGCGCCCTCGCGCGGTGGGTCGATCAGCATCTTGTCGAAGCGCCCAAGCAGCGCCAGCGATTCCGGCGTGCATTCGAACAGGTTCGCAACCGCGAACTCGACACGATCGGCAAGCCCGTTGGCAACGGCACACTCACGCCCGCGCTCGACCAGCGCCTGACTACCTTCCACCCCGACTACCGAGGCGCCCGAACAGGCAATCGGCAGCGTGAAGTTGCCCAGGCCGCAGAACAGATCGGCGATCCGCTCACCCGGCTGCGGATCGAGCAGGCTCAGGGTCCTGCGCACCAGAACACGGTTGACCGCGTGGTTGACCTGGGTAAAGTCGGTTGGCCGGAACTCGAATTCGAGACCATATTCCGGGAGAAGATACGACAGTCGCGCTCCGGAAACCGGGTAGAAGCGATACACCGTATCCGGGCCCTTGGGCTGCAGGAAAAAAACGACGCCGTGCCGATCGGCAAACCGTCTCAGGAGTTCCTCGTCATAGCCGGTCAGCGGCTCGAGGATGCGCAGGACCAGAGCGGTACATTCCTCGCCGACGGCCACTTCGATCTGCGGCAAGCGCTCGGAAACGGAGAGGGCGGCGACCAGTTCGCGCAGTGGCGGCAACAGGTCCGAGACATGCTGCGGCAACACGGCACAGGAGCGCATGTCGGCTATGTAGCTGCTGCGGCACTCGTGGAAGCCGACCAGCACGCCTCCCTTCTTCGGTACATTGCGCACGCCGAGACGGGCGCGGTGACGGTAACCCCACGGTGAACCGTGAATCGGCGACAAGATCTGCACGACCCGAACACGGCCGATATCCCGGAGGCTGTCCTCTAGAAAGCGCTGCTTTGCGGCGACCTGCGCCGACAGATCGAGGTGCTGCATGGCGCATCCGCCGCAAATGCCGAAGTAGTCGCAGCGCGGCCTGACTCTGGAAGGCGAACCGGAGAGCACACGGACCAGATGCGCAACTTCAAAACTGGGCTTTCTCCGGAAACTGGCGTACTCTACAACTTCACCGGGAAGGGCGCCGTCGACGAAGATCTTTTTACCTTCGGCGCAAGTGATTCCACGGGCTTCCTGGTCGAGAGACTCGATAACGCCGACCGGCATGAACGCCTCCGGAAAAAGCACAAATTCTACCAATGGTCTAAACTTCGAACCATGTCTCGCGAACTAGTCACTTCCTGGAACGAATACCAGTCGGCGCTCGACCGGCTCCTGGCTCTTGCACGCAATCAGGTTTGGATCTATGACGAAGACCTCGGCATGCTGCACCTCGAGACGCCGGAACGCATCGAAGCGCTCGCGGCACCCCTCGCCTCGCTACACCCTGACTGTCTGCGCATCGCCTTGCGCAACACCGAGCCGCTACAGCAGCGACAACCGCTGATCCGGCGCTTGCTGACCGTCTACAGCCACAACAGCGCAGCGCAACAGACGCCAGAACAGCTCGGTCACCTGCGTGATTCGATGATCCTGGTCGACGACGCACACGCATTGATCCGCTTCGATCGCAATCAGCCGCGCGGCAAACTGGTGATCGACGAGCCGGACGAGGTCATGCCCTATCGGCGTCGCTTTGCCGAGATCTGGGCCGAAGGCGGGACGCCGGTCACCCCGACGACGCTCGGCCTGTGAAAGCCAAGCACGGGCAGAAACGTCGCATTTTCTACTCGGATTCGAAAAATTGATATAATCGCCGACGATCGGTCTTGAAGACCATCGATATTTGTCCTACTTTTTCTTCTTGTCGATAAGGATATCCCCATGAATAAGTCTATTCTCGTTGCTGCTCTGCTTGCCGTTGCCCTGACTGCCTGTGGCAAGAAGGAAGAGCCGAAGGCTGCTGCTCCGGCGCCCGCTCCTGCCGCCGCCGCTCCGGCCCCGGCTGCTGCTCCGCAAGCCGGCATGGAAGCCGCCAAGCCTGC
>DAOMFF010000070.1:0-3962 GCA_035429665.1 Azonexus sp. | reverse complement strand
CATCGTCGAGTACTGTCGCGAGGGCGCCAATTGCCAGCGAAGGATGGTTGTTGCGCTCGCTCAGATGCGCCGCAACAACGTGCTGCAACCTGCTGCAATCGATATCCCGCAAGAGTCCCGCTGCCGCACCGTTCTCCAGATGACCGAGACGGCCGGCTATCCGCCGCTGCAATGATGGCGGATAGTTCGATGCAGCCAGCAGTGCCGCATCGTGATTGCATTCGAGGATCAGTCCGTCGACTCCCGACAGGACGTTGCGCATGTGCGGGGTGACGTCACCAGCATCGGTCAGCAGCCCCAGTCGCCGGACGCCGTCCGAGAACACGTACTGAACCGGCTCCCTGGCGTCGTGCGGAACCGGAAAGGGCTGGATTTCCAGCGCTTCGACCACAAACGCGACATGGCTGTCGATGATTCGCACATCAACGTCGGCCGCCGCGGATACGCACGCCGCGAGGGTTCCGTGACTCAACCAGACAGGCAGGCGATGGCGCCGGGCAAACGGAAATACGCCGCCGATATGGTCACCATGCTCGTGGGTGATCAGAATCCCGCTCAGGTCTGCCGGATCACGCCGGAGACGCGCGAGACGCCTCAGCATCTCGCGATGCCCGAAACCGCAATCGACCATCAGGCAGGTTGCGCCGCTTTCGACCAGCATCGCATTGCCTGCGCTGCCGCTACCGAGCGACGCGTAACGGATCACTGCAGCTGCTGATAGAGCAGGCTCAGGATCCTTTTCGCGGTTTCCGATTTGTCGGTGCCGCCCTCGCTGGAGAGAACCTGAACGACACTGTTCTGTCCCGATTCGCTGACATGGATGCGGTACTGCGGCTTGCCGCTGCCCGCCGGTTCGGAACTCTTCCAGAAGCTCAGCTTGTCGAGCCAGCCGGTGCCCTTCTTGAGGTTCGCATCCGGGTCGACATAGCGAACGTAGTAGAGCCCCTTGGAGCGGTCCCGGTCCTCAACGGTAAATCCGACACGATCCAAAGCCAGACCAACCCGGCGCCAGGCACGGTCGAACCTTTCGTAAACTTCCAGCGTACCGCTCCCTTCGTTGCTGCTTGCCAGCCTGGCGCGCGGCTCGGCCTTGGCCGCGGCGACGCTGGCTTCGGCGCGCTTGTTTTCCGCCCCCAGGCTGACCATCAGGCGCCGCAGCATCTCCGCCTCGAGTTCCGGGTTTGCGGGACGCGGTTGCCAGCGCGTCTCATCCTTGGAGGTTGAGGTATAGACTTCCTCCATGCCGCGGTGGCTGACGAAAATGTCGGTAGTTCCTGGCTCCGCGCCGGGTTCGAAGCGGGTCCGGAACTTGTCGCGCTCACCAGTCGAATAAAGGGAATCCAGGAATTTTCCAAGTGTACCGCGAATGATGTCGTCATCGATCTTGGCGCGGTCCTCGGCCCAATCGGTCTCCATCACCCCGGCATCGGGCCGTTCGATGGCGATGATGAAGCCGTTCTCCTGCCAGAAATCCTTGACCGGACCCCACAGCTTGTCCGCGGGCGCGGTCACCACCAGCCAGCGCTGGTTGCCGGAACGCTCGACCCGGACCTTTTCGACCTGCGGCAGAACGACGGAATTTTTCGCCTGGGCCGCCGGCGTGCGGTCAGCCGTATAGGCGGAGAAGGTCGCGCTGCCCTTGCCTGCCGCATCCGGAACCGCATAGCGGTCGTCACGCGTCACCTGCGTAAGATCTGGCGGGAC
This sequence comes from Azonexus sp., assembly GCA_035429665.1. GTDB lineage: Bacteria > Pseudomonadota > Gammaproteobacteria > Burkholderiales > Rhodocyclaceae > Azonexus. The sequence continues at coordinate 2,258 of DAOMFF010000070.1, read as the reverse complement.
CTCGAGCGACGGAACCTTGCCCGCGGACTTGTACTCGATCTTCTTTGAATCCGGAGCGATGCTGCATCCGCCGACGACGATGGCCAGCAATGTCAGTACAGGAACAGACCACGAAAGGCGATGATTCATGTTCACTCCGTCAGGCGAGCAGGCCGGCATGGCGCATGGCAGCCAGAACCCGGGCATGGTTGGCTTCGGACAGGGGTGTCAGCGGCAGGCGGATACCGCCCGGCATCAGCCCGAGTTGCTGGACAGCCCACTTCACCGGAATCGGGTTGGCTTCGCAGAACAGGTCGCGATGCAGGCCGAGCAGCCGGAAGTGGATTTCGCGGGCGCGGGCGACGTCGCCGGCAGCGGCGGCGACGCACATCTCGTGCATCAGGCGCGGCGCCACGTTGGCGGTGACCGAGATGTTGCCGTGGAAGCCGAGCATGATCGATGCGACGCAGGTCATGTCGTCGCCGCTGTAGAGGGCGAAGCCCTCGGGCGCGCGGGCAATGAGGTCGCAGGCACGGTCAAGGTTGCCGGTCGCATCCTTGACGCCGACGATACCCGGCACCTGCGCCAGGCGCAGGATGGTGTCATTGGACATGTCGGCCACCGTGCGGCCGGGGACGTTGTAGAGCAGAACCGGCAATTCGACCGCCTCGGCGATCGCCTTGAAGTGGCGATAGAGACCTTCCTGGGTCGGCTTGTTGTAGTAGGGAACAACCGAAAGAGCCATGTCGGCGCCGGCCTTCTTCGCGTATTCGGTCAACTCGATCGCTTCATCGGTGGAATTGGCACCGGTGCCGGCAATCACGGGAATCCGGCCAGCGGCATGGTTAACCGTGACGCGAATCAGCTCGCAGTGCTCGGCGACATCGACGGTCGGCGACTCGCCGGTGGTACCGACGATGACGATGGCATCGGTACCCTCGCGCACATGCATGTCGATCAGATTGCGCAGGGAATTCAAATCGAGGCTGTCATCCTCGTGCATGGGTGTAACGATGGCGACAATGGATCCGGTAATCATGGTCTGTGGTTCAGCAAGAAGATAACTTTGGGATTGTAACTGAAGGGTCCCCGTGGCGGAAAGGCGCTTGGTAACAGATTGTTACCTGCGGGCGACCCAGCGCAGTACGCCGCCACCGGCAATCATGCTGCCCTCGGCGAGATCGAGCGCCGGATGACGATCCGCGCCGGCAGTCTGGAGCTGTCGCGCAAACTCATCGAGGCGTACCGCCGCGGGAGCACGCCAGCCCAACTGGCGCAGCCGGTAGCGCAGCAGGTTCTTCAGGCGCGGCAGGGACAATTCACGGAGCATCGCCAGCTTCAAGGCTTCGCCGTCGGCAGCCGACCGCCAATCGATGAGGGCCAGTTCGCCGAGCAGGACATCGGCCTCGGCGAAGTGTCCCGCCGCCTGCGCCAGATTCCTTTCAGCAGCGGGAAAGCGCGCGCCAAGCACGGTCAACACCCGGTGGCGCAGGAAATTGCGCGACAGCCCGGTGTCGCGGTTACTTTCGTCGTCCACCCAGGCAAGTTGGTGATCGCGGGCATAGGTTTCGATCGCGTCGCGCGACACGTCGAGCAGGGGGCGCAGGATACGCAGCTGTTGCCGGCGCCGTTCCACCGGAATGCCGGCCGCCCCGGCCACCCCGGCGCCGCGCAGAAGGTTGAAGAGCAGGGTTTCCGCCTGGTCGCCCTGATGATGCCCGAGCAGGAGCAATTCGCCGGCCGACCCGGAAAACACCCGGTAACGCGCCTCGCGTGCCGCCGCTTCGAGCCCGAGACCACTGTGGCGGTCGACTTCGACACGTTCGACGAGCAGGTCGATGCCGAGATCACGGCAATAGTCGGCGCAGAAAGCGGCCCAGCAATCGGCATTCTCCGACAGGCCGTGATGGACGTGAACGGCGCGCAGATTCCCGCGCGGACAAAGAACAGCGAGAACATGCAGGAGGACGACCGAATCGCAACCACCCGAGAGTCCTACGCAAATGTTCTCGCCCGGCGTCGCGCGGGTTGCGAGAAATGCGGCAACCCTGGCCAGGAGGCTACTTTGCAGGCTGTTCCTTGAAGCGGCCATAGCTCATCAGCCGCTCGTAGCGCTTGGCGAGCAGTTCCGTGGTCGACAGCGCGGAGACGTTTGTCAGCGCGTCCTGAAGCGCCTTCTTCAAGGTTTGCGCCATCGCCACGTGGTCGCGATGCGCGCCACCCACCGGCTCGTTGATGATCCTGTCGACCAGTCCCAGCGTCTTCAGGCGCGGCGCGGT
>DAOMFF010000069.1:0-6778 GCA_035429665.1 Azonexus sp. | reverse complement strand
TGCGGCAGAGCATGGTCTTGCCGCTGCCGACCTCGCCGGTGACCTTGACGATGCCCTCGTCCTGGGTGATGGCGTAAATCAGCGCGTCGAGCGTCGGGCCGCGGTTGGCGCCGGTGAAGAAAAAGTCGGTATGCGGCGTGATGCGGAAAGGCGGTTCGCGCAGCCCGAAATGCTCGAGATAGAGGCTCATGAACGACGCCAGTTTTCCATGCGGTTGTAAAGCGTGGTGCGGTTGATGCCGAGGTGGCGGGAAGCGCAACTGACGTTGCCAGCGCACAGTTCGAGAGCGGCTTCGATGTAGCTGCGCTCCCAGGCAGCCAGTGTCGCGTCGAGGTCGATGCGGGCGGCCGTCTGCAGATGCTTCAGCGCCGCCTGCAGGCGCTGTTCGTGATTGTTCTCGACCACCGCGGCCCGACTGCTGCGGTCGACGTCGTCGGAAGTATCGAATTCGGCCAGCAGTTGATCAGGCACCACTACCTGCCCGGGGTGGCGGGCGGTGAGGCGGATGACGATGTTGCGCAATTCGCGCACGTTGCCGGGGAAGCCGTACCCCAGCCATAGCGCTTCGGCAGCCGGATCGAGCGCAAATGGCTGGCATTGGGCCTGCGCGGCATACAGTCTGCGGAAATGATCGAGCAGAAGCAGGCGGTCGCGGCCCATGTCGCGCAGCGGCGGGACGCTGACGGTAAAGACCGATAGCCGGTGATAGAGGTCGGCGCGGAAGCGCCCGGCCTTGATCTCCTGGCGCAGGTCGCGGTTGGTGGCGGCGACGATGCGCGCCTTCGAGGTGCGGGTCTGGGTTTCGCCGACGCGCTGGTATTCGCCGTTTTCCAGCACGCGCAGCAGCTTCGGCTGGAGGTCGGATGGCAGTTCGCCGATCTCGTCGAGGAACAGCGTGCCTTCGCCGGCTTCCTCGAAATAGCCCCCCTTCGCCGTTGCGGCCCCGGTGAAGGCGCCGCGGGCATGGCCAAAGAGGGTGGGTTCGAGCAGGCTGGGGGAGATCGCCGCGCAGTTGAGCGCGAGAAACGGCTGATCCTGCCGCTCTGTCTGCTGGTGCAGGCAGCGGCTGGCGACGACGTCCTTGCCGCTGCCCGATTCCCCCTCGATCAGCACCGGAAAGCTCAGGTTGGCGTACTGCGCCAGTTGCAGGCGCAGACGTTGCATCGGCAGGCTCTCGCCGATCAGCCCTGTAGTACTGCCGGTTTGCGGGGCGCTGTCGGAGAACGCCAGCGCCTGACGCAGCAGGGTCAGCAGATGGCCCGGGTCGCACGGCTTGCCGACGAATTCGACGGCCCCCAGAGTGCGCGCATGGCGAGCATTGTCCTCGCCGTTCTGACCGGAAAGGACGATGATCTTCATCTCCGGCGCATGGGCCAGCAGGTCACCGATCAGCGCGAAACCCTCGTCGGGGCGGTGCGGCAGGGGTGGCAGCCCGAGATCGACCAGGGCTAGCTGCGGCGTCTGGCGCAATTGCCTAAGCAGCGCCAGGCAATGCGGCCGGGCGTGACTGGTCACGACGTCGAATTCCGCCGCGAAAGCATGGCTCAAGGCATCGCTGACCAGCGGGTCGTCATCGACGATGAGGAGCAGGGGCTTGTTCGACAAGGGTGTGGGGTAATTTTTCGAGAATATCTCATGCAATTATAGCGATGCGACGCCAGGGTAATGGCCCGCGATTCTGATAAAATCTTCAGTTTGCTTCTGAGGGTGCGATTTTGTCGGAAGACATTCTGGTCGATATCCAGGATCTGCATTTCAGCTATGACGGGCGGCCAGTGCTGGCCGGGATCAACATGAAGATCCCGCGCGGCAGCGTGGTGGCCATCATGGGCGGGTCGGGCTGCGGCAAGACCACGCTGCTGCGCTGCATTGGCGGCCAGTTGCGGCCGACCGGCGGCATGGTGCGCCTCGGGGACCAGCGCGTGTCGGAGATGTCGCATGCCGAACTCTACGGCCTGCGCCGCAAGATGGGCATGCTGTTCCAGTTCGGCGCCCTGTTTACCGACATGACGGTCTTCGACAATGTCGCGTTTCCCCTGCGCGAGCATACCGACCTCTCGGAAGAGATGATCCGCGACCTGGTCCTGATGAAGCTGGAAGCCGTTGGCTTACGTGGCGCACACGCACTGATGCCGGCTGAACTGTCCGGCGGCATGGCACGCCGCGTAGCGCTGGCCCGCGCGGTGGCGCTCGACCCGATGCTGGTGATGTACGACGAGCCGTTCGCCGGGCTCGATCCGATCGCGCTGGGTGTGATCGGCCAGTTGATCCGCAAGCTGAACGACGCGCTCGGCGCAACCTCGATCATGGTGACGCACGACGTGCATGAGTCGTTGATGATCGTCGACTACATTTATTTCGTATCGCAGGGCAGGATCGTCGCCGAAGGGACGCCGGACGAAATCCGTGGCTCCACCGACCCGTTCGTTCACCAGTTCGTGCATGCCGAAGTTGAGGGACCGGTGCGCTTCGACTATCCGGCACCGACAATCGTGCGCGAATTCCTCGGCAGTCGCGCCCATGGCTGAGTCGGTGTCGTCAATCAGAAAACTGGGTCACGTCGTGGTCGACCGCATCTGGCGCCTCGGATTTGCCGCGCGCTTCCTGGTTGCCGTGCTCCGCTACTCGGGTCCGTCGTTTCGCCGTCTGCCGCTGACTCTGCGCGAGATCTATTTCAGCGGTGTGCTGTCGCTGCTGATCATCATCGTTTCCGGGTTGTTCGTCGGCCTCGTGCTTGGCCTGCAGGGCTATGAAACGCTGCAGCGCTATGGGTCGACCGAGGCGCTCGGCGTCCTCGTCGCACTGTCGCTTACCCGCGAACTGGGTCCGGTGGTGGCGGCGCTGCTCTTCGCGTCGCGTGCCGGCTCGTCGGTAACCGCGGAAATCGGGCTGATGAAGGCGACCGAACAGTTGAAGGCGATGGACATCATGGCGGTCAACCCGATTGCCCGCGTCGTCGCGCCGCGCTTCTGGGGCGGCGTCGTCTCGATGCCGCTGCTGGCTGCATTGTTTTCCGCCATGGGCGTGCTTGGCGGGTGGCTGATCGGCGTCGTCTTTATCGGCGTCGACGACGGAGCCTTCTGGTCGCAGATGCAGTCCGGGGTCGATTTTCGCTACGATGTCTGGAATGGCGTCATCAAGAGTTTTGTCTTCGGCATCGCGGTTTCGCTAATTGCCGTTTTCGAAGGCTACGATTCGGTGCCGACGGCGGAGGGAGTTTCGCGCGCGATCACGCGCACCGTCGTGACTTCCGCGCTGGCCATCCTGGCACTGGATTTCGTTCTGACTTCGTTCATGTTTCGGGGAACTTCATGAACCGTACCGTACTCGACCTCTGGGTCGGCATTTTCGTGGCAATCGGCATTGCCGCCTTTCTGTTTCTGGCGCTGAAAGTTGGCAACCTTGCGTCGGGGCATCTGTCCGAAACATACACGCTGCAGGCGCGCTTTGATAATATCGGAGGGCTGAAGGTGCGGGGGCCGGTCAAGAGCGCGGGGGTTCGCGTCGGGCGAATTGCCGATATCAGGTTCGATCCGGCGACCTACGAAGCGGTGGTGACCATGGACATCGACGGGCGCTATCGTTTTCCCAGGGACACCTTCGCGGCCATCTATACGTCGGGCCTGCTCGGCGAGCAGTTCATCGGCTTCGATGTCGGCGGCGATGACAGAATGCTCAAGGCGGGCGATACGGTGACCAAGACGCAGTCGGCGGTGGTTCTGGAGAAACTGATCAGCCAGTTCCTCTTCAACAAGGCAGCGGAAGGACAGGAAACGAAATGACGGATAAGCTCATGACATGGAAGAGGTTTGCCGGTATCGGCTTTCTGGTGGCCGGCACGATTGCGCATGGCGGACCGGCATTGGCCGAGGAGACCGCGCACGATCCGCTCGAGGGCTTCAATCGGGGCATGTTCGCGGTCAATGAAGGCCTCGACACGGTCCTCGTCAAGCCGGTGGCGCAGGCCTACGACTTTGTGGTGCCATTACCGGCCAAGGCGGGCGTCGGCAGCTTCTTCGGCAACATCGCCGATGTTCGCAATGTCCTGAACAACGCCTTGCAGGGCAAGTTGGCGGACGCCGGGAACGACCTTGGGCGGCTGCTGATCAATTCGACTGTCGGCATCTTCGGTCTCTTCGACGTTGCCAGCGAACTGGGCCTCGAGAAGCATGATGAAGATTTCGGACAGACGCTGGCCGTCTGGGGGTGGGACGACAGCAACTTCCTGTTCTGGCCGATTCTTGGGCCGCGTACGGTGCGCGACACCGGCGGCTGGGTCGTCGATTCCTATACCGATCCCACCTGGTATACGCTCAACAAGTCGGTTGCCGCCCGCAACAGCCTTTTGGCATTGCGCTTCGTCGATGTCCGCGCCAGCCTCCTGCCGTCCGACAAGGTGGTCGAGGAAGCGGCGCTCGACAAGTATGCCTATGTACGCGACGCCTATCTGCAGCGCCGGCGCAACCAGATTTTTGATGGTCGCCCGCCGCGGCTCGAGGATGTACTGGATTGAAAACAATGATGAATAAGCTGATTTCCCTCGTTTTTGCCGTGCTGCTCGCTTCCCCGGCTCTCGCCCAGGACGCGCCGGACGTGCTGGTCAAGAGGGTGACCGAGGAGGTCCTGGAAATTGTCCGCAAGGACCGGGACATTCAGAACGGCAGCACGCAGAAGGCCGTCGAACTGGTTGATCAGAAGGTGTTGCCGCACTTCGACTTCCGGCACATGACCGCGCTGGCGGTGGGCAAGGACTGGAAGAAGGCGTCCCCGGGCCAGCAGCAGCAACTGACTGCCGAGTTCAAGACCCTGCTGGTGCGCACCTATTCGAATGCCCTGACCAGCTACAAGAATCAGAAGATCGTTTACAAGCCGTTCAAAATGAATCCTGGCGACGGCGAGGTGCTGGTCCGTACCGAAGTCATCCAGCCAGGATCGAAGCCCGTCCAGATTGACTACAATCTGGAGAAGGCTGATACCGGCTGGAAGGTCTTCGATGTGGTCGTCGCCGGCATCAGCCTGGTCACCAATTATCGCGACCAGTTTGCGCAGGAAGTGCGTAGCGGCGGCATCGACGGCCTGATCGCGGCGATCGCGGCCAAGAACAAGTCGCTTCAGGGCGGCAGCGCCAAGGCCGACGGAAAATGATCGAGCGTGAGGCGCAACGCCTTGTGGTCAAGGTGCCGATGGTCATGGCCAACGCCCGCGGCCTGCTCGACGCCGGCCGTTCCGCTTTGCAGCCGGGCGAACAGATATTCGATCTCAAGCAGGTCGGCGATGCCGATTCGTCGGCCATTGCCGTGATGCTCGGCTGGTTGCGTGTCGCCAGCCGGTCGCGGTCAACCGTCAGATTTGCCCATATTCCGGCGGGTGTGCGCTCGCTGGCGGAGCTCTACGGCCTCACCGAGTTGCTGCCCCTCGTCTGAGGGGCCATTGCTTCATGACTGCCGCTGTTTCCATTGTTGACGTGGTCAAGAATTTCGGTGCGCTGCAGGCGCTGGCTGGCGTTTCGCTCGAAATCGGCGAGGGTGAATTTTTCGGCCTGCTCGGGCCGAACGGTGCCGGCAAGACGACGCTCATCTCGACGCTGGCTGGTCTGGTGCGCGCCGATTCCGGCAGGCTCTCGGTGCTCGGTCACGATGTCGTCCGGGATTACCGGGCGGCGCGGAGCCTTCTCGGGGTCGTGCCGCAGGAACTGGTCTTCGACCCGTTTTTCTCGGTACGCGAGTCCCTGAGGATCCAGTCCGGCTATTTCGGCATCCGCAACAACGAGGCATGGATCGATGAAATCCTTGAAAACCTCGACCTGACCGGCAAGGCCAACGTGAACATGCGCCGCCTGTCGGGCGGCATGAAGCGCCGCGTGCTGGTTGCCCAGGCGCTGGTGCACAAGCCGCCGGTGATCGTCCTCGACGAGCCGACGGCGGGCGTCGACGTCGAACTGCGCCAAGGCTTGTGGCAGTTCGTGCGCCGTCTTAACGGCGAGGGGCACACCATCATCCTTACCACGCATTATCTCGAGGAAGCCGAGGCGCTGTGCGGGCGGATTGCGTTGATGAAGCAGGGAAGGATCATCGCGCTCGATACCACGGCCAACCTGATCGCGGCGCATCCCGGCGGTACGCTCGAGGATGTCTTCGTGCGGACGATGCGGCAGTGATCGGATTCTGGACGCTTTTCTACAAGGAGTTGCTGCGCTTCTGGAAGGTCGCCTTCCAGACCGTTGCCGCGCCGGTGCTGACGGCACTGCTCTATCTGCTGATCTTCGGCCACGTTCTCGACGATCATGTCCAGGTGCACGGCGTGCGCTACACCAGCTTCCTGATACCGGGCCTGGTGATGATGCAGGTGCTGCAGAATGCCTTCGCCAACTCCTCGTCGAGCCTGATCCAGGCCAAGATCACCGGGTCGATCATTTTTGTCCTGCTGCCGCCCATTCCTTACGGCGCCTTCTTCGCTGCCTATGTGCTGGCCTCGCTGGCGCGCGGCCTGATGGTCGGGGTCGGCGTGCTGGCCGCGACGGTCTGGGTTGTCGAATTCAACATCGTCGCACCGCTCTGGGTGCTCGCATTCGCCGTCCTCGGTGGCGCGATTCTCGGCGCGCTGGGCATGCTGGCCGGACTCTGGGCCGAGAAATTCGACCAGTTGGCGGCATTCCAGAACTTTCTGATCATGCCGCTGACCATGCTCTCGGGCGTTTTTTACTCGATCCACAGCTTGCCTGTCTTCTGGCAGCGCGTGTCGCATTACAATCCCGTCTTTTACATGATCGACGGCTTCC
>DAOMFF010000068.1:4495-6800 GCA_035429665.1 Azonexus sp. | reverse complement strand
AGCGCGTCTTCCGCACCGTGCAGATGTCCTGGCACCCGGAAAACTGGGGCGAGGACAGCCCGTGGATGCGCATGTTCCGCAACGCGCGGCGCTGGATTAGCTAACCTCCAGGGAATTGACAAGGGCGACTGCGGCCGCCTTTGTTGCTTTCAAACTCGACCAGACCGCCCGCGGCTTCGGCTGATTCAGACCCGAGTACGGGTTATCCTGCACCTTCGGCGCCAGCAGGCGGGCTTTTGCAGTGACTGGAAATCCTGATTGGCGCCGGCGAAAATTTCCCGGGCGCGTTCCTCACGCTCCAGTTCCTCCCGGCAGATTCCGGCCATCAGTTCGAACCATTTCTGGATATGTTTCATGTTCAGGGCTCCTTGGCTAATGAGGCAGAGATGAGGTCCTGCAGCGGCTTTTTCGACCGCAGACGCAACTTATCAGATAACTGTATTTATGTACAGTATTCGTATTTCCCTGAACCCAATGTAGTCTTTCAAATTGTCATCGTATGGTAGGTGAAAGGACCATGTCCCGCGCCAAATCTCGCTGGTTGCCATGTGCCGGTACCGTCGCAACCTACGTCGGCAGAAACCGGGGCAACAAGCGCAACGTCAGGGTCATAGCCGAAGCGGTTGCCGGAAGAATGGTTGTCGAGGCCATCGGTAAACAAGGGGTCCCGGTTCGCCTCACGGTAAAGCGGAAGAACCTGAAACCAATGCAACCGGCTTATTCGATTAGAGATTTCCTGAGGCAGGGTCCGGAGGAGGTGCCATGAACGCAATTCACATGCCGACCGAGTTACTGTCGGGCGTTGCCGAGATGGATGATCAGCACGACCGGCTGTTCAACGAGATCGTGCAGGTCAAGTGCGCGTTGCTCGAGGTTGCCGATGATCATGCAGATGGTCTGGCGCTCCTTTCCCGTTTTGCCGAAGACCTCGTTGCGCATTTCGCATGGGAGGAGGAGGCAGCCAAGGCGGAGGGCATCCAGTTCGAAGAGAGCCACATCAAGGAGCATCGCAAGATTACCGCCTTCGTCAGGGCGAAGGTCGGCGAGGTCAGCCGTGGCGAATGCAATATTCCCGCGCTCATGGTTTTCATGGAGCGCTGTTTCGAAACCCACGTCGTCCAGTATGACCTGAAACTCGGGCATGACCTGCAGGCAGCGCACCCCCCCCGGTAGTCACGGGCGATTCTTCATTTTCATCGCATCCTCTTGAGGTCGCACGAGGATTGGACCGACTTGGATGGAATTGGCCGCACAGAATCTTGATCACCATCCGTAATCAACCGAACGCTGGCTCCCAGGTGGTCCTGGTGCCGGCAGATTATCTCGGTTGCATCGTTCCTGCTGTGCAAGGGGGGTTCGGGCTGGCTTTCGCTTCGGACGAAGTATTCTTGCCCATCAGCATGGATCGGAACTATCCGCGTCTGAATTCCGGAAACCAGCAGGTGCCGTAGATCGAGAATGCCGTGCATCAACTGGGGCAAGTAATCGGGATCCGGCAGTCCAGTAACATCCGCGCGCACAAATGAAGGGCAGCGAAACTACGGTATCATTGCCGTTTCTGGCGAATCGCTGTTCGTCGTTCTGAACGTATCCGAAGGGTTTTTCCGCTCATGTTTGACGCAGTTCGCAACAACAAGAAAATCGTCCAGATATTTCTGGCGCTGATCACGCTGCCGTTCGCCTTTTTCGGCGTCGATTCCTATGTGCGCAACGCGGGAACCGGGGACGCGGTGGCCAAGATCGGCGATGTCAAGATCGGCCAGCAGCAGTTCCAGCAGGCCGTGCGTGAGCAGCAGGAGCGCTTGCGGGCGCAGATGGGGCAGGTCGATCCAAAGATCCTCGACACCCCGGAAGCACGCAAGGCGATACTCGATGACCTCGTAGACCAGCAGTTGCTGACGCTGGAAGCGAGCAAGAAAGGTTTGCTCACCAGCGACGGCGCGATCCGCAGCACGATCAGCGGGATTGATGCCTTCAAGGTCGATGGAAAGTTTTCGCAGGAACGCTATGAAGCGATGCTGCGCGGACAGGGAATGACGCCGGCCGGTTTCGAGGCGCGTCTGCGCCAGGATCTGACATTGCAGCAACTGGCGACGGCGGTCGGCCAGTCCGGTGTCACGGCCCGTGCGGTCAGCGACCGCATCCTCGCGATGCAGGCCGAGAAGCGCGACATTAAGGAATTCCGCCTGCCGCTCGACGCCTATCTCGACAAGGTCAAGCTGGCCGACGGCGCGGCGAAAAAATTCTACGACGACAACAGCAAGCAGTTCGAGGTGCCGGAGCAGGCCAGGGTTGAATTCGTCGT
>DAOMFF010000068.1:0-4395 GCA_035429665.1 Azonexus sp. | reverse complement strand
CGGTCTTCCGCCTCAAGGATGGCGAGATTTCCGACATAGTCGAATCGGATTTCGGTTTCCACATCATCAAGGTCACCGGCATTCACGCTGCCAAGGAAAAGGGTTTGGCCGATGTCAGGGGCGAGATCGAGGCCGAGTTGAAGAAGGCCGCGGGGTCGCGCAAGTTTGCCGAGGCCGCCGAAGGCTTCAGCAATATCGTCTATGAACAGGCCGACAACCTGAAACCGGCGGCCGACAAGTTCGGCCTGGTCGTCAAACAGTCGGAATGGTTGGGGCGCCAAGCCAATCCGGCGAATGGTCCGCTAGCCAACGAAAAGCTGCTGGCTGCCGTGTTTTCAGAGGATTCTGTGAAGAACAGGCGGAATACCGAAGCCGTCGAGATCGCGCCGAATACCCTCGTCGCCGCGCGCATCGTCGACTACAAACCGGCCACGCTGCAGCCTTTTGACAGCGTCAAGGGCAGCATCGAGACGATGCTCAGGCGTCAGGAAGCTCAGGCGCTGGCGCGCAAGGATGGCGAAGCCCGTCTCGAGGCGCTCCGCAAGGGCAATGACAGCCTCAACTGGGGTGCGGTCAAGAGCGTTTCCCGCCTCGACCCGCGCCAGATCCCGCAGGCTGCGGCGCCGACCGTCTTCAAGATGGACACCTCCAAGCTGCCGGCGTACGCCGGCGTCGATCTGCCGGGTGCCGGCTACGCGCTGTTCAAGTTGGTCGGTGTCAACGCCGGTGACGCGCTCGACGATGCCCGCAAGCAGGCCCTGTTGCGTCAATTGAACACGCTGGAAGCGCAGGAAGAGGTGCAGAGCTACCTTGCCGCACTGCGCAGCCGTTACAAGGTGGAAATCAACAAGGCGGTGCTGGAGGCCAAGGAAAAATAACCCAGGCCGGCTGGCCACGGCCGGGCCGATGCGAAGACGCCGATCGGTTCTGACCGGTCGGCGCTTTTCTCTGCTTGGCGCGGTCGACCGCGCTACTGGCTTTTCAGCCGGGCAGCGGCTCCGCGTTGCCCAGCGCCGTGGTGTTCATGCCGCCATCGACGTACATGATTTCGCCGGTGATGCCGCTGGCCAGGTCCGAGAGCAGGAAAGCGGCGGCGTTACCGACTTCGTCGATGGTCACGTTGCGGCGCAGCGGGGCATGGTGCGCATTGTAGGCCAGCAGCTTGCTGAAGCTGCCGATGCCGGACGCCGCCAGCGTCTTGATCGGACCGGCCGATATGGCGTTGGCACGAGTGCCTTCGGGGCCGAGGCTGAATGCCAGGTAGCGCGTCGCTGCTTCGAGGCTGGCCTTGGCCAGGCCCATGGTATTGTAGTTGGGCATGGTGCGCTCGGCCCCGAGGTAGGATAGGGCGAGCAGGGAACCCTTGCGCCCCTGCATCATCGGCCGTGCGGCCTTGGCCAGCGCCGGATAGCTGTACGACGAAATCTCGTGCGCGATGCGGAAGGCTTCGCGCGAAATGCCGTTGAGGAAATCGCCCTCGATGGCTTCGGTCGGCGCGTAGGCGATCGAATGGACGAGGCCGTCCAGACCATCCCAGCGCTTGGCGAGTTCGACGAAGACATTGTCTATCTGCTCGTCGCTGCCGACATCGAGCGGAATGGTGATATCGCTGGCGAATTCGCCGGCAAACTTCTTGATGCGCTCCTCGAAACGCTCGTTCTGGTAGGTGAACGCGAGTTGCGCGCCTTCACGGTGGCAAGCCCTGGCGATGCCGTAGGCGATGGAGTGCTTGGACAGCAACCCGGTGATCAGAATTTTCTTGTCGGCGAGAAAGCCCATTCGTGTTCTCCCTGGAGGGTTTAACCGCCTAATTATAAAGCATCACATGTTCGGATAGGTCGGCCCTTCGCCGCCTTGCGGTACCACCCAGTTGATGTTCTGGGTCGGATCCTTGATGTCGCAGGTCTTGCAGTGCACGCAGTTCTGCGCATTGATCTGCAGGCGCGGGTTATTGCCCTGTTCGTCGCGCAGGATTTCATAGACGCCGGCCGGGCAGTAACGCTGTTCGGGCGCGTCGTATTGCGCGAGATTGACGGTAATCGGAACGTTCGCATCCTTCAACTGCAGATGGCAGGGTTGGTCTTCCTCGTGGTTGGTGCTCGAGAGGAAGACCGAGGACAGGCGGTCGAAGGTCAGCACGCCGTCGGGTTTAGGGTAGGCAATCGGTGGGCAATCGGCAGCAGGCTTCAGCTTGGCGTGATCCGGCGCCTTGTGGTGCAGGGTCCACGGGGCCCGGCCGCGCAGGACAACCTGGTCGATACCGAACATGAGCGAGCCAAGTTTCATCCCCTTGCTCATCCACGGCTTGAAGTTGCGTGCCCGATAGAGTTCATCATACAGCCAGCTGGTCCTGAAGGCTTCCGGGTAGGCGGCCAGTTCGTCATGCTGGCGTCCGCCCTGGAGCGCGTCGAAACAGGCTTCGGATGCGAGCATGCCGGACTTGATGGCGCAATGCATCCCCTTGATCCGTGCGGCGTTGAGGAAGCCGGCATTGTCGCCGACCAGGACGCCGCCCGGGAAGGTCAGTTTGGGCAGAGACTGGATGCCGCCGGCGGTCAGGGCGCGGGCGCCGTAGGCGATGCGCTTGCCGCCCTCGAGGAACTTGCGGATTTCCGGATGCGTCTTGTAGCGCTGGAATTCCTCGAACGGTGACAGGTGGGGGTTGGTATAGCCGAGACCGACGACGTAACCGACCGCGACCTGGTTGTTTTCGAGATGGTACAGGAAGCCGCCGCCGTAGGTGTCGGGCTCCATCGGCCAGCCGCCGCTATGGACGACGAGGCCAACCTGGTGATTCTCGGGCTTGATGTCCCACAGTTCCTTGATGCCGATGCCGTAAGTCTGCGGGTCGGCGCCAGCGTTGAGACTGAATCTTTCCTGAAGCTGCTTGCCCAGGTGGCCGCGGCAGCCCTCGGCAAAAAACGTGTATTTGCCATGCAACTCCATCCCCATCTGGAAATTCGGGCCTTCGCTGCCGTCATGCAGACGCCCCATGTCGCCGGTAGCGACGCCCTTGACCGACCCGTCGGCGGTAAACAGTACTTCGGCCCCGGCAAAGCCGGGATAGATCTCGACGCCCAGCGCCTCGGCCTGCTCGCCGAGCCAGCGGCAGAGATTGCCGAGAGAAATGACGTAGCAGCCATCGTTATGGAAACACTTCGGCAACAGGCTGTTGGAAACCTTGCTGGCGCCCGTTTCGCTGAGAATGAAGAAACGGTCCTCGCTGACCGGCGCGTTGAGCGGGGCGCCGTCCTGCTTCCAGTTGGGCAGAAGTTCGGTCAGCGCGCCGGGGTCGAGGACGGCGCCGGAAAGGATATGGGCGCCGATTTCGGCACCCTTCTCAATCAGGCAGACCGAAATCTCGCCACCCTTTTCCGCAGCCAACTGCTTGAGACGAATTGCCGAAGCCAGTCCGGCGGGACCACCGCCTACAATGACAACGTCAAACTCCATCGCTTCGCGTTCCATCATGTCTCCTCGTCAATTCGTTGTCGCGCCGTGGGCAATACGGTACAGTAGGGTAGGCTTTTTTTCAACTCTTCCGGGGAAATCACGGATATGGAAAAGCGCAGGAAACTCGTTCACGTGACGACCATGCCCATTCGCTGGGGCGACATGGATGCCTACGGTCACGTCAACAACACCATCTATTTCCGCTACATGGAACAGGCCCGCGTCGAGTGGATCGAGGCGATGCAGGCACCGGTCCGGCCGGGTGGGGAAGGAGCGGTGATCATCAACGCCAGTTGCAGTTTCCT
Source organism: Azonexus sp. (assembly GCA_035429665.1). GTDB lineage: Bacteria > Pseudomonadota > Gammaproteobacteria > Burkholderiales > Rhodocyclaceae > Azonexus. The sequence goes on along the minus strand of DAOMFF010000068.1, from coordinate 637 downwards.
GATTCCGCTGAACTACCCGGGCACGGTCGAGGTGCGGACCTACGCCAGCCATCCGGGGCGCTCCAGTTTCCAGACCCACGCCGAGATGCGCATCGTCGGCGATGAGCGAGTATATGCCGAAGGCGCCGCCAAGGTGGTGTGGATGGATACCCGGACCGGCAAGTCGGTGCCCTTGCCAGACCACGTGCGGGCCGAGGTGGAAGAGGAGTAAACTCGCCGCCCATCGCGTCGCCATTCCGGAAAAACATGGGCCAACGAAAGACCTGGGAAAAACTGCTGTCCGCCGAACGGCCGGGTGCCGGCAAGGCGCCCGGAAGTCCCGAGCGCACCGCCTTTCAGCAGGACTACGACCGCATTGTCTTTACCTCGGCCTTCCGGCGGATGAAGGACAAGACGCAGGTCTTTCCGCTGTCTAAAAGCGACTATGTCCGCACGCGGCTGACCCACAGCCTCGAGGCCAGTTGTGTCGGGCGTTCGCTCGGCGCGCTCGTCGGCCGCGAGATCATCGCCCGCCACGGGTTGCAGAACGTTGAATCCGGCGATTTCGGCGCCATCGTCGCCGCTGCCTGCCTCGCTCACGATATCGGCAATCCGCCTTTCGGGCATGCCGGGGAAGACGCCATTCGCGAATGGTTCC
>DAOMFF010000067.1:5782-6914 GCA_035429665.1 Azonexus sp. | reverse complement strand
TCGGTCAGGTTGTAGTCGGCCTGCGACACCGAGGTCGAGTTGAAGGTACAGGTCTCGAGGATGTCGGCGCCGGCTTCCAGATAGGCGCGGTGAATGCCGCCGATGATGCCGGGCTGGGTGAGCACCAGCAGGTCGTTGTTGCCCTTGAGGTCGTGCGGGTGATCCTTCAGGCGTTCGCCGCGATAGTCGGCTTCCTGCAACCCGTGGCGCTGGATCATGGTGCCCATGGCGCCGTCGAGGATCAGCAGGCGTTTGGCAAGGAGGGCGGAAAGTTCTGAAGTGCGGTCAGGTTGCATCGGGAATTTCCGTGAGCGGGAAAACCTCGAATTATATCAAGGAGCTGCGCTCAGCCCCGGACCTCGACGCGCTTGCCGGCCTTCTTGACCAGACCGCTTCCAGTATCGAAGTAGACATTGAAATAGGTCAGCTCGTTGTGCGGCATGCCCTCGATATGCCACTCCCAGACTTCCTCGCGCAGGTTGTCGAAGACCATCTTGTTGGCAGGCTTCCCGAGAAGGCGGCGAATCTGGTCTCGGGTCATCCCCTCGCGGGCCTTGGCATAGTTGCTGTCGTTCAGGACCTGCTCAAGCTTCTGGACAACCTGGTCGGCGCCCAGGGTAATCATGTAGCAATGAACGCCTGCCGGCTGCCGGGTGTATTCCCAGGTCACCGTGCCGTCTTCATTCCGGAACTCGAAGCCGGGGTTGCCCATCTTGGCGCGTACCTCGACGCCCGTGGTGATGCCCGGCTTGATCTCCGGCAGGACGATGATGTCACATGCCGGCAGGATGGCGGCGGTAATCGCCGTGAGCGCAGCCGAAATCCAGTTGGTCTTCTTCATGCGGTCAGAGTTTACCCTCTTCCCGCCCTGGCTTCATAATATCGGTGACTTCATATTCACGGAAAACCCAATGCAGAACCTTGATCCGGTTGCCGCCTACAATTTCTTGCACGCCAATCCCGAGGCCTTGCTGGTCGATTGCCGTACCGAGGTCGAATACATGTGTGTCGGTCATCCGAAAGGCGCCGAACACATCGCCTGGCAGGAGTCGCCGGACTGGGAGATTGATCCGCATTTCGCGGACAAGGTCCGGCATCTCCTCGTGGGTGACATGTCGCGACCGGTCTTGCT
>DAOMFF010000067.1:0-5682 GCA_035429665.1 Azonexus sp. | reverse complement strand
AGGCTCAGCGTCGATCCCCAGACCGCCGGAGCGATCGCTGCCGCGACCAGGCTGTTGAATCCGGATTGCATGAATGTCTGACACGAAGCGGCCATCCCCCGGTTGTCGGGGAAGGGGTCGAGGGCGAACAGCGTCAGGTTGGGCATGGCCAGCGACATGCCCAGCGTGTACAGGAACAGGGGCGCGACGCTCCACGGCAGGCCGGCCGGGAGGACCAGATTCAGCCCGACATTAAAAAGCGCGGCGACGGCCATGACGCCGTGCCCCAGCTTCACCGTCGCCCCCGGTGAGCGCCTTCCGGCGAGCCGTCCGGCCAGCCCCGAACCCAGCATCAAGCCCCCCATGGCCGGGCCGAAGAGCCACAGGAAGCTGGTCTCCGAGACGCCGAGGTGGTTCAGCAGAAACACCGGCGCCGACAGCACGTAGACAAAGAAACCGGCGAAATTGAGCGACAGTGCGCCGCTGGCGAGCAGGAACGGCGGCGAGGTCAGCACGTTCCAGTAGGCCCGGCCAAGGTATCCCGGGTGGAGCGACTGACGCTTTTCCGGCGGCAATGTTTCCGGCAGCAGTTTCCAGCAGGCGATCCAGAGTGTTGCGGTCGACAGCACGAGAAAGGCAAAAACCGCACGCCAGCCGAACCAGGTCTGTAACCAGCCGCCGATCACCGGGGCGATCGCCGGGGCCAGCGCGAACATCATCGTGATCTGCGCAATCAGGCGTTGCGCCGGGGGGCCGTCGAAGAGATCGCGTACTATGGCGCGGGTGACCACCATGCCGGCGCCGGCGGTCATGCCCTGCAGCCCCCGCCACAACCAGAGCTGCTCGATCGAGGTGGCGAAGGCACAGCCGGCCGACGCTGCGCCGAACAGGGCAAGGGCAACGAGAATCACGCGGCGGCGGCCGAAGCGGTCGGACAGCGCGCCATGCCACAGCGTCATCACGCCAAAGGCCAGCAGGTAGACCGAAAGCGTCTGCTGGACTTCGATCGGTGTGGCCTTTAGGTTCTGACCGATGTCGTGAAACGAGGGCAGGTAGGTGTCGATCGAAAACGGACCGAGCGCCGCCATGCCGGCCAGCAGGAAGGCGATGGTGCGAGTGGAACGCTCCCGCTCAGCCACCGGACAGGCGCCGGTACTGGATCGCCTCGGCCACATGGTGGGCACGAATCGAGGCGCTGTCCGCGAGATCGGCGACGGTCCGGGCGACCTTGAGAATGCGGTGCCAGGCGCGTGCCGACAGGTCCAGCTGCACGCTCGCCTGCTTGAGCAGTCGGCTGCCGGCTTCATCCGGCTGGCAAAGGGTATCGACCTCCTTCGCCGTCAGGCGGGCATTCGCCCTGCCTTGGCGCTCCCGCTGCCTCGCCAGTGCCGCCTCGACCCGGCAGCGCACGCTGGCCGATGACTCGCCGTCCCCCGCGCCGCCGAGGGCATCGACCGGCACCGCCGGAACCTCGATCAGCAGGTCGATCCGGTCGAGGAAAGGGCCGGAAAGCTTGCCGCGGTAGCGGGCAATCTGGTCCGGGGTGCAGCGGCACTTGCCGTTGCTGTGCCCGCTGAAACCGCAGGGGCACGGGTTCATTGCCGCGACGAGCTGGAATTCCGCCGGAAATCTGGCATGCCGGGCGGCGCGGGCGATGTGGATATGCCCGGATTCGAGTGGCTCGCGCAGGGTTTCCAGCACCTTGCGGTCGAACTGGGGCAACTCGTCGAGAAACAGCACCCCTTGGTGGGCCAGACTGATTTCACCCGGGCGCGGCGGGTTGCCGCCGCCGACCAGGGCAACGGCCGACGCGGTGTGATGAGGCTGGCGATAAGGGCGAACGCCGAAGGCTTCGGGCCGGAACTGCCCGACCAGCGAAAGGACTGCGGCCGAGGCCTTGGCCGCTTCGCCATCCAGCATCGGCATCAGTCCCGGCAGGCGGGCGGCGAGCATGGATTTTCCCGAGCCCGGCGGGCCGATCATGAGCAGCGAATGACCGCCGGCGGCGGCGACCTCAAGCGCCCGCTTGGCCTGGCTCTGGCCGCGAACCTCGTTGAGGTCGGGAAATATCGGCTGATTCTCGCTGTCGACCGGAGCGGGTCCGGGCAACATGGCCCGACCACAAATGTGAGCGCACACTTCCAGAAGGGAGCGCGCGGCAAGGATGTTTCCCGAACCGATCAGCGCCGCTTCGCGCGCGCTTTCCTCTGGCAGGATGAAGGTCTTGCCGCTCCCGGCGGTTTGCAATGCCATGGCCAGCGCCCCCCGGATCGGGCGCAGTTCACCCGACAGCGAGAGTTCGCCGGCGAATTCGCAGTCGTTCAGCGCCGATGCGGGGATCTGGCCGCTGGCGGCGAGCATTCCGAGGGCGATCGGCAGGTCGAAGCGGCCCGATTCCTTGGGCAGGTCAGCCGGGGCAAGGTTGACGGTGATGCGCTTGCTCGGGAAGTCGAAGCCGGAATTGACGATGGCGGCGCGCACGCGGTCGCGCGCCTCCTTGACCTCGGTATCCGGCAGGCCGACCAGCGTGAAGATCGGCAGGCCGCTCGCCAGATGTACTTCCACCGTTACCGGTGGTGCGCTCAGACCATCGAGCCCGCGGCTGTGAGCGATGGCGAGCGCCATCGTGGCTTACTGTGGCGACCGCGCTTTTTCCAGCGCCTCGACGCGTGCCTCGAGTTCCTTTAGCTTCTCGCGGGTGCGCGCCAGCACCTGCGACTGGATATCGAATTCCTCGCGGGTGACGACGTCGAGCTTGGCGAGCAGCCCGCTCACTGCCGCCCTGGCATTCTTCTCGAGATCCCTGGCCGGCGAATTGGCGAGCAGGGCGTTCATCTTGTTGCCGATTTCTTCAAGTGTTTTCGGGTCGAGCATGGCAGTCCTCCGTGACGGAAAAGTGTAACACAGCGCCCGCTCGTCGATTCCGGGCGCCCTGCCTGTCCGTGGTGCGCGGGCCATTCAGTGCGCACCAGATTGGTGCATCAGGTGGCGATCTCGGGCAGCGACAGGCAAAAATCGCTTGATATTCATCAAATAGGAATTCTGGCACGGGTCGTGCTAATGCTGTACTGCACAAATTCCTTTTCACTCTTACAGCAGGAGAAACATTATGAACAAGTCTCTGATTGCCCTTGCTCTGGCTGGCGCTTTTGCTCTTCCCGCCCTCGCCCAGACGGCTTCGTCGGAACGTGGGGAGGCACCGTCGGCCGAAGCGGAAGCCACTCCGCACACCTTTACCGGCAACATGACCATAGCAACCGATTACCGGTTCCGCGGCATTTCCCAGACCTTTGGCAAGCCGGCAATTCAGGGTGGCGTCGATTACCTTCACGAGAGCGGCATCTATGTCGGCAACTGGAACTCCAATGTGAACGAGGCGACCGGCTTTCCCGGCGGCAGCGTCGAAATGGACTTCTACGGCGGCTGGAAGAAATCGTTTGACGACTTCGGCGTCGATATCGGGGTGCTGTACTACTACTATCCCGGAACCGGTACCGGTTTCTACTCGCCGTGCAATTTCAAGACGGTTCCTTTTTCTTGTGCCAGCGGTCGCGTGGACAACACGGAGATCTACCTCGGCCTGAGCTGGAAGACGCTTTCGTTCAAGTGGTCGCATGCGCTGTCCGATTACTTCAGCATTCCTGACACCTCGGGCACCAACTACTTCGACCTCTCCGGCAGCTACGACCTCGGCGATGGCTGGGGCATCAATGCCCATGTCGGCTACACCGATCTGCGCGATTTCCGGAGCCCTACCGGCAACGACGGCAAGTACACCGACTGGAAGATTGGCGTGACGAAGGACATAAGCGGCTGGGTCATCGGTCTGGCCTATGTCGACACCAATGCGAAGGGCTCGGCGCTGGGTGATCCCTACCGCTACGTCAACACCAACGGGAAAGAGCTTGATGCCGGCAAGGCGATCGCTGTCCTCTCGGTCTCCAAGACCTTCTGATCCAGCTTCCACTTTCCCGCCGGTGACTTGACTGGCGCTGGCAGGGAAATGCCAACTTCAATTTTTTTCGGGGAACTACTCATGAAATTCGTTACCGCCATCATCAAGCCGTTCAAGCTTGACGAAGTGCGTGAGGCGCTGTCCGCCATCGGCGTGCAGGGTGTCACGGTCACTGAAGTGAAAGGTTTCGGCCGGCAGAAAGGGCACACCGAGTTGTACCGGGGCGCCGAATATGTCGTCGATTTCCTGCCCAAGGTGAAGATCGAGGCCGCCGTCAAGGGCGACCAGATCGACCAGGTCATCGAAGCCATCGAAAAATCCGCCAGCACCGGCAAGATCGGTGACGGCAAGATCTTCGTCTTCGACCTCGAACAAGTTATCCGTATCCGTACCGGCGAGTCCGGTATCGATGCCCTGTAAGGAGCGAATCATGAAACGCGTATTTGCTTTGCTGGCACTGATCGGCGCCGTCGCCCTCGGCGCGCCGGCCTGGGCCGAGGAAAAAGTGGCGGCTCCGGCGCCAACCGCAACCGCTGCCGCGCCAGCCGGAATGGCCGGCATGAGTGGCATGGCAGCCGAGGCCACTCCGGCCGCTGCCGCCACACCGGCGCCCGTCGTCAACAAGGGCGACAATGCCTGGGTGATGATGAGCGCCGCTCTGGTCATCCTGATGTCGATCCCCGGCCTGGCACTGTTCTATGGCGGCCTCGTCCGCACAAAAAACATGCTCTCGGTGCTGATGCAGGTGTTCACCATCTTCTCCCTGATCACGGTGCTGTGGGTGGTCTACGGATACTCGGCAGCGTTCACCGAGGGCAACGCGTTCGTCGGCGTACTCGACAAACTCTTCCTGAAAGGGGTCACCGTTGATTCGGTTGGCGCGACCTTCACCAAGGGCGTCGTCATCTCCGAACTGGCCTTCGTGATCTTCCAAGGCGCCTTTGCGGCAATCACCTGCGGCCTGATCGTCGGCGCCCTCGCCGAGCGCGCCAAGTTCGCTGCGATCCTGCTCTTCATGGTGATCTGGTTCACGCTGTCCTATATCCCGATGGCACACATGGTGTGGTACTGGGCCGGACCGGATGCCTACATCGATGCGGCTGCCGGCGAGGCAGCGGGCAAGACAGCGGGCTTCCTGTTCCAGAAGGGCGCTCTCGACTTCGCCGGCGGCACGGTGGTGCACATCAATGCCGCGATCGCCGGTCTGGTCGGTGCCTACATGATTGGCAAGCGTACCGGTCTGGGCAATGTCTCGATGGCTCCGCACTCCCTGACCTTCACGATGATTGGCGCTTCCCTGCTGTGGTTCGGCTGGTTCGGTTTCAACGCCGGCTCGGCTCTCGAGGCTTCCGGCGGTGCCGCCCTGGCGATGGTGAATACGTGGGTAGCGACAGCCTGTGCCACGCTATCCTGGATGCTGGCGGAATGGATCTTCAAGGGCAAGCCCTCGATGCTGGGTGCTGCTTCCGGCGCCGTTGCCGGCCTCGTGGCGATCACTCCGGCGGCGGGCTTTGTCGGTGTCATGGGCGCAATCGTGATCGGCCTGCTGGCTGGCATCCTCTGCCTGTGGGGCGTCAATGGCCTGAAGAAGATGCTGGGCGCGGATGACTCGCTCGATGTCTTCGGCGTCCATGGCGTCGGCGGCATTCTCGGCGCCATCCTGACCGGTGTCTTCGTCGATCCGGCTCTCGGTGGCACGGGCGTCTATGACTACGTGGCCAACAAGGTCGGCGACTTCGACATGACCG
>DAOMFF010000066.1:0-6940 GCA_035429665.1 Azonexus sp. | reverse complement strand
GCCAGCGCGCCGAAAGCAGCCCAGGTCTGCACCGCCAGCCAGCGCCGCGCCGGCAACTGGGCACGGAACAGGTGCAGCGCCCACAGCGCCACTGCCACGTTGAGCAACCCGAAAAGCAGCCCGGTCCGCACCATGCCGAGCTGCGGCGCAAGGATCAGCGGAAACAGGATCGAGACCGCCAGCGCGCCGAGATAATCGAAAGTGAGCACTTGCGAAACCAGATCCTTGAACGCCAGTTCGCGCTTCAGGATACGCATCACCAGCGGAATTTCCAGCCCGACGAGGAGGCCGACACCAAATACCGCCAGATAGAGCAGCAAGCGGAACGGCGCCGACAGCCAGACGAACGCCAGAAACAACCCGACCGCCGAAAAGCCGCCGAGCAGACCGACCATCAGTTCGATCTGGATGAAGCGCCCGATCAGATCGCGCGTGATGTACTTCGACAACCACGAACCGACCCCCATCGCGAACAGGTAGGCGCCGATCACCGTCGAGAACTGGGTCACCGAATCGCCGAGCAGATACGACGACAGCGCGCCGGCGATCAGTTCATAGGCCAGCCCGCAGGAAGCGATGACGAAAACGGAGAACAGAAGCGCATGCCGCATGGGCATGGATGCTACCCTGAAACGACAGGCCGGTGACTTGATCTGGCGCTTGCCGTCCGCGGGAAATCTCCGGTCACCGGAGACGGTCATCCCGAATCGACAACCAACGCTCCGGCGCCCCCCGGGGTGACGAATGAATCAGCGCTTCCCGACACGACGGAACAATCGCACCCGCGGAGCGAGTTCTCGCCCGACTCCTGACTTAAGGCGCCGGCACGGTCAGGGCAGCGTCACTCCCAACGTCCACATCAGGCCCGCTGTACCGATGAGAACCAGCTCGCTACATACGCGGTTATAGCAGTAGCCGGCGGAGCCAATGATTGCCGGGGCAAAACCGGAGCTGTTGAACGGAATATTGTCCTGGTAGTCCCCTTTATAACCGTGGAGCACACCGGCGGCGATCTTGGCGTAGGCCGCCGGTGCCGAGTCGAATGGTCGCCACAACAACCCCCCAAAGACGAACTGCGACGGCTGGTAGAAGGAGTTGGAGAAGGCCGCTGCGCCGACCAGCACCTGCCCTTCGAGCCAGCGCTCCTCCAGTCGCCACTCGCCATAGACCAGCTTCTGATTGTTGTTGTGGTCGTCCTGCGGATTCCAATGCACTGTCGCCAGACTGGTCTGGAAGTAGAAGCGATCGGTGCGCCAAGGCTCGGGGGCGTCCCACACCGAGGTCGTCACCGCCGGCGTTCCCCCGGATTCCGTGGCACCGCCGGCGGACTGTGCCATCGCCGGTGCGGCACCAAGGCAGTACGCGGCGGCAAGCAGAAGCGCCGGCACGCGACACACTAACGCGGGCGAAACCCCCCGGTTCACGATGACGGACAGGGAAGGAAACGCCCGTGCGCCCAGGGTACGACTCGAAAGGGAAGGCATGGGACCTCGCAAAGAAAGATAGCCCATCGAAGGGCGAGCCGCGCAGTATATTTTCTGTGATCAACTGCGGTCAATGCCGGTCAGGTTATCGTTGGCTCCGAAATGCCAAATTGACAGCGTCTTTCAGGCACGGGATACTTCAAGGATGGCGTAGCAATGCCTATTTTTTCTTGACTCGGACGCTTCCCCGACAAGGTGCTGGGCTGCCAGACCAGGCTTGGCTGACTGCCGTGTGGGAAGCTTCGGCATCGAGCGTTGCCGCATCATCCGCTACTGTTCCCGAATGCCGGTGTCGCCCGGCTTGTCGCCGCGCCGATCTGTGACGAGCAACATCCTGATGACATCCACATCCATCGGAATCCTTCATGACCCTTGACACCGCCGAACCGGACCTGTCGGTGATCGTCACCGGGCAAGGCCCCCTTGCCCAGCACCAGGCCTTCGGCGAGCACCTGCTTGAGCTTGCGCGCGGATCGGGATATTCCGCAGAGCTGATCGTTGTCGGGACGCAGCCGGCAGCATCGGTCGAAGACCGCATCGTTCGCGCCGTCGGCAGGGCCCGCGGAAGAATTGTGGCCTTCTGCGATCCGGGGTCCGGTCTTGCGCCGGAAACGCTGATGGCGCTGGTCGGCTCCCTCGCGGACGGCAGCCACGACCTCGCCGTCGCCGTGTGCGACCAGAGACAATCCGGCGCGGGAACGGCAACGATTGCGAGCCGATTCACAGCGCTGCTTGCACGACTGATCGTCTGGCCGGTTGCGCAAACGCGCGATCCGTGGTCACGATGGTACGCGTTGCGCCGCGATCAACTGCTTCGGCTTGCGCCGCCGGACCGGGCATCTGCGGAACCTCTTCACTCGCTGCTGCTCGGCGGACCCGAGATGCGCATCGTCGACGTTTCCGCGCAGCCCGGCCCGAACACGTGCCTGTCGCCGGCATTACCCGAGCCGCGCGAGATTCTGGCCAAGCTCCGCCGCGGCATGTTCGCAACGGAGGGGGCGGCGCCTACGGGTGCGAAGGCCCGCCTTGCCGCCGCCATTGGAATCGTGATTGACTTGGTGGCCACCCTGGCGCTCCTCGCCTGGGGATGGTCGCCAGGAGCAGCGAACCTCGTCGGCTTCGGCATCGGTGTTGCCGCTTTTCTGGGGGCGCGTGTTCTATGGCCGGCAGGCCCCCAGCCGACAAGGGGCTGGCGCTTTCCAGGGGTCGCTCCGGCTGGCTGGCAACCGGTCGTCGCCACGCTTGCGCTGAGCCTGCGTGGTGGCGCGGTGGCGACAGCACTGGCTTACGGATTGCCGCCATGGATGGCCGCCGTTGCCGGCGTCGGCATCGCCTGGAGTGCCGGCGCAGTCGGCAGCGCGTTCGCCCCGGCGTCTGCGCCGCAACCGGCGGTTTCCACGGCACGGCGCTGGAGCGCAGGGGCGGCAGGGATCGTGCTCGGCATCCTGTCGATGCACCTGCTCTATCTCAAGGTGTTTCCGCTGACCCCCGAAGAAGCCTATTACTGGAACTACTCGATCCGGCTCGACTTCGGCTACCTAGACCACCCGCCGCTGGTGGCCTGGCTGATCGCGCTCGTCGAACGCCTTTTCGGACATGGCGAGGCCAGTATCCGCCTTGCCGCGCTCGTCTGCACGGCGGTGATGATGGCCTTCGTCTACCGCTTGGCCCTGCGCCTCGTTGACCGGCCCGCTGCCCTGTTGGCGGCCGCGTTCGCGGTCCTGACCCCCTACGGCTTCTTCATCGCGGGATTCATGATTTCGCCGGATGCGCCGCTGGCGGCGGCATGGGCCGCCTGCCTTTATTTCCTGCACCGCGCGCTGGTCGGGAACGAACGCCGCGCCTGGTACGGCGTCGGTATCGCGGTGGGGCTGGGCCTGCTTTCCAAGTACACCATCGCCCTTCTGGGCCCGGCAACTCTGGCTTTCTGCCTCGCTGACCGACAGTCGCGCGCCTGGTTCCTGCGCCCGCACCCCTACGTGGCCGTGCTGATTGCCACCGCCCTGTTCGCGCCCGTGATCTACTGGAACTTCGCCAATGACTGGGCGTCTTTCCGCTTCCAAGGGGGCGAGCGCTTCGGCGACGAACTGCAGTTCAGCCTGCACTACATGCTGATGAACATCCTGCTCGTCGCCACCCCGTTGCCGCTCATGGTTCTGCCGCTGCTGTTCGCCCGGCGGTGGACGCGGGACGCCGCGTACTTTCCCGAGCCCGCGCACGCCGAGGCACGCAACCGGCTGTTCGTGGCCTGTTTCGTCCTTGTCCCGCTCGCGGTGTTTGCCTGGAGTGCGCTCAAACACGTTCCGCGCCTCAACTGGACCGGCCCGATCTGGCTCGCCACCCTGCCGCTGCTGGGCTGGACGATCGTCCGGGCGGACGCGCTGCACTGGCATGGACTCGGAAGCGCGCTGCGCCTGACGGCGGGAAAGGTCATCGGCACGTTGCTGGTCGTCTATGCGCTGGTCAGTTATCACCTGGTCCTGGGGATTCCCGGGGTTCCCTATTCGCCGTCGTTTGCCAAGGCGATCGGCTGGCAGGTGGCCACCCGGGAACTTCGGATGGTGCATGACCGGATTGCACAGGAGACCGGCGCCGCGCCGGTGATCGTCGGGATGGACAAGTACAACACCGCGAGCCAGATCGCCTTTTACGGTGCCCGACCGTTCGCCTCGCCGGGGCAGGCGCCGCTGCAGGCGACATCGATCGAGGCGTTCACCGGGAATTCCCTGATGTTCAACTACTGGGATCCACCCGGCCAGTTCCGGGGTCGCACGCTGGTGATGGTCGCGCGCAACCGGGAAGCGCTGGCGACCGACCTGCTTGCGCCGTACTTCGGCGAACTGGATGCGACGATTCATACGCTCCGGCTGGCGAATGCCGGACCCGGTGGCAATGGCCGGCGCATCGCCGACTACTTCTACCGGATCGGTCATAACTTTCGCCTTGCGCCAGACGAACGCTGAGCGAGCGCGACGCCGGCACCGGCACCGGGAATCGGGGAACGCCAGTAGATTCTCAAGGTCAGAAGTCGTTTCCGCCACGGATATATTCTTGCCCTTTTCGAGTGTTGACCGCAACCATGAGAACTTTCATCCTCGCCCTGCTCGCCAGCGTCGCCCTGCCTGCGGCGGCCGCCGACTACATTGTCGATCCCAGTCATACCTATGCCACCTTCGAGATCGACCACATGGGCTTCTCGACCCAGCGCGGCCAGTTCGAGCGCACGTCGGGGCAGATCCGCTACGACCAGGAAGCGCGGACCGGCGAGATCGAGATCCGCATCGACGCCGCCTCGCTCGATACCGGCTTCAAGCTGCGAGACGAAGTGCTGCGCGGCAGCGAATGGTTCAACGTCGAGAGCTTCCCCGACATCATCTTCCGCAGCCAACGCCTGGAGTTCAACGAGGAACGGCCGATTGCCGTCGAGGGCGTGCTGATCATGCTTGGCGAGGCGCGGCCGATGCGCCTCGACATCGCGCGCTTCAAGTGCGGACTCAACCTGGCCGTCCGCAAGCGCGGTTGCGGTGCCGACGCCGTGGGTGTTCTGCGCCGTTCCGAGTACGGCATGCAGACCGGGCTCCCGTTCATCGGCGACGAAGTGCGCCTGCGCATCCAGGTCGAAGCCTACCTGCCGTAACCGGCGGCGACCTGCGACCGGCCCGCCACCGCGCTAAAGTCATGTGTAGCCCGCCGGTTTCTGCGAAAATGTCACCCCCGTTTGCGCAGTTTCCGGATTCCCATGCCCCCCCATCCCGCCATCGCCCCCACCGCTGAAATCGTCGCCGAACTGAAGGCGGGCCGCATGGTCGTCCTCGTCGATGAGGAAGAGCGCGAGAACGAAGGCGATCTCGTCATGGCCGCCGAGCACATCACGCCGGAGGCGATCAACTTCATGGCCAGGTACGGACGCGGACTGATCTGCCTGACCTTGACCGAAGAGCGCTGCCGCAAGCTGGGCCTGGTGCAGATGGCGCGCAACAACCGGACGCAGTACGGCACGGCGTTCACCGTCTCGATCGAGGCCGCCGAAGGGGTCACCACCGGCATTTCCGCCGCCGACCGGGCGCGCACGATACAGGTCGCCGTGGCCAGGAGTTCGACGGCCGACGACATCGTCCAGCCCGGCCATGTCTTCCCGATCACCGCGCGCCCCGGCGGCGTGCTCGTCCGCGCCGGCCACACCGAAGCCGGTTGCGATCTGGCCGGCATGGCCGGCCTGGAACCGGCATCGGTCATCTGTGAGATCATGAACGACGACGGCACGATGGCCCGCCTGCCGGAACTGATCGATTTTGCCCGCGAGCACGGCCTCAAGATCGGCACCATCACCGACCTCATCCATTACCGTGCCGCCTCCGAAACGCTGGTCGAGCGCGTCACCAGCAAGACGATCCAGACTGCCCACGGCGAATTCACGCTGCACGCGTATGTCGACCGTGCCGGCGGCGCGACGCACCTGGCGCTGGTCAAGGGCGAGATTGTGGCCGGCAAGGAAACGCTGGTGCGCGTCCATGAACCGCTCTCGGTGCTCGACTTCATCGACCCCGGCAGCAAGCCGCAATCATTCTCGATCGACGAGGCGCAGGCGGCGCTTGCCAGGAACGGCCATGGCGTCATCGTCCTGATGCACCGCCCGGAGGACGGCGAAGCGTTGCTCGCCCGCCTGACCAGCGACGCGCCGCGCACCCGGAGCAAGTGGGATCCGCGAACCTATGGTATCGGCGCCCAGATCCTGCGCGATCTCGGCGTCGGCAAGATGCGCCTGCTCTCGAGTCCGCGCCGGATGCCCTCCATGACCGGCTTCAGCCTCGAAGTCACCGGTTTCATCACTTCTCCCGCGGAGCTCTGAGCCATGTCCCGTTTCGACGATATCCACGAATATGACAACTCTCTCGCCGGCGCCGGCCTGCGTATCGGCATCGTCATGAGCCGCTTCAACCTGCCGGTCTGCGAGGGTCTGCTCTCGGCCTGCATCGCCGAACTGAAGCGCCTCGGTGTCGCCGCCGGCGACATGGTCATCGCCAACGTGCCGGGCGCGCTGGAAATCCCGCTCGTGCTGCAAACGCTGGCGCAAAGCGGCAAATACGACGCGCTGGTTGCCCTCGGCGCGGTGATTCGCGGCGAGACCTACCATTTCGAGGTGGTTGCGAACGACTCCTGCCGCGCCGTGATGGACGTGCAACTCGATACCGGCATCCCGATCGCCAATGGCATCCTGACATGCGAAAGCGACGAACAGGCCGAGGTCCGCATGCAGCAGAAGGGCAGCGATTGCGCCCAGGCCGCCGTCGAAATGGCCAACCTGCAGAAGGCGCTCGCCCAATGACCACCTTCGCCAGCGATACCGAGCAGCCGCAGGAATCCAAGGCGCCGCCCAGATCAGCCCGCCGCCGGGCCCGCGAGTTCGTGCTGCAGGGCCTCTACCAGTGGCGGGTCGGCGGCGCCGACGAAGCCGC
>DAOMFF010000065.1:0-6991 GCA_035429665.1 Azonexus sp. | reverse complement strand
TCGGCGGTTTCGAGAAGGTCTTCGAGATCAACCGCAACTTCCGCAACGAAGGCCTCAGTCCGCGCCACAACCCGGAATTCACGATGATGGAATTCTACGAGGCCTACGCCGACTACCGCAGCCTCATGGACTTCACCGAGGGCCTGCTGCGCCACACGGCGCGTGAGGCGCTCGGGCGCGAGGTGTTCCACTATCAGGGCCGCGAACTCGATCTGTCAAAACCGTTTCAGCGCATGACCATGGTCGAGGCGGTGAAGCATTACTGCCCGCAATACAACGACTCCCAACTCACCGATGCCAACTGGCTGCGCGAGCAGCTTGCCGCGCGCAAGGTGGAAACGAAGGGCGAGCCCGGCCTCGGCACGCTGCAATTGATGTTCTTCGAGGAAACCGCCGAACCCCGGTTGTGGGATCCCACCTTCATCATCGACTACCCGGTCGAGGTCTCGCCGTTGGCCCGCGCCTCGGACAGCAACCCGGAGATCACCGAGCGCTTCGAGCTGTTCATCGTCGCCCGCGAAATCGCCAACGGCTTCTCCGAACTCAATGACGCCGAAGACCAGGCCGCGCGCTTCATGGAACAGGCGAAGGCCAAGGAAGCCGGCGACGAGGAAGCGATGTATTACGATGCCGACTTCATCCGCGCCCTCGAATACGGCCTGCCGCCGACCGGCGGCTGCGGCATCGGCATCGACCGCCTGGTCATGCTGCTGACCGATGCCCCGGCGATTCGCGACGTCATCCTTTTCCCCCAGATGCGTCCCGAATGAAGGGCGGCGGCACCTCGCGGGCTGGTCTCGCCGGCGCTCGCCCGGGCATCCGGCGCGCGTGAGCGAAAATCCGGTCTCGCTGGAATCCGCCGCGCGCGCGGCCTTGGCGACGGATTCGAGCCGCACGCACGTTTTCGAGCATGACGGCCGGCGTTACGTCGTCAAGCGCCTTGCCGCAAGGTCGCGCAAGCTGATCCAGACGCTGTTCATGCGCTGGCTGGTCAAGCGCCTCAGCGGACAGCACCTCCCGCTGCAGACGCTGGCGCTCTCCGGGGCAACCAGCAGCATGGACTTCGAGGCGACCCGGCTGAACGATCTGGCGGCCGCCGGCATTCGTGTGCCGCGGGTCGCCCTGGTGACCACGGAGTTCTTCGTCCTTGAATACTGCGGCGCGGTCGTGCAGGTGCAACTCAAGCGCTGGACGCCGGAAACCTGGCGCAGCGAACTGCCGCGCCTGGCGACCGAACTCGGCGAATTCCACCGTGCCGGCCACTGGCACGGTGGCGCCCAGATCAGGAACGTCACGCTGCAGGATGGCATCAGCTACCGCATCGACTTCGAGGAAGACTTCGGCGAGATCATGCCGCTGGAGATGACGCAGGCCGCCGATCTCGTCCTTTTCCTCAACTCGATTCCGCTGAGCGGCCCGATTGGCGAAAGTGAAGCGCGGCAATTGTTGCCGCGACTGATCGATCGCTACTGCACCGCCAATCCCGATCCGGAGATCATGAATATCATCCGCCGCGGCCTGCCGCTGCTGAAGCGACTCGCGGCGCTGGCCCGCCCTTTCAGGCGCTGGTCGAAGCGAGGGATACCCCGCGTACTGATCATGGTCGACGTCTTTTCGGCGCGGGAATAGATGCGGATCAGCCAGCAGGCAGCGCGGAATCCGAGGCCCGATGACGCGCACCCGTCTCTGCCGGCGGCATCCGACAGGGGTCGCAGTTACTCAGCTGACCCGGGGGGATGGGCAACCACGATACGGTCGCGACCTGTCTCCTTGGCCATGTACAGCGCACGGTCGGCGGCGCGCACCAGGACTTCGGCGCTGTCACCGTGTTCGGGAACGGTGGCGACACCGGCCGAGAAGGTGATGGCCTCGATTTCGCGCCCCATCACCCGCGCACCCACACTGCGCGCCTGCGCGGCAATCGCGGTGATCCGCCGGACCGCCTCGTCGGCATCCGCGCCGGGCATGACGACGAGCAATTCCTCGCCACCGTAGCGGCAGGCAATGTCCGATGCCCGCAATCCGTCGAGCAGCGCCTCGGCGACCCCGAGCAGCACGATGTCGCCAGCCTCGTGTCCCCACTGGTCATTGAAGCGCTTGAAATGATCAAGGTCGATCATCACCACCGCCAGCGATTCTTCCTCGCGCAGGGCGCGATGGATTTCCCGCGGCAACGTCTCGTCGAGGTAACGCCGGTTGAACAGGCTGGTCAGCGGATCACGAATCGCCTGCTGGAGCAATTCCTCGGTGCGCTGGCGCACCTTGTCCTCGAGCCGGCGGTTCAGCGTGCGCAGACTCTCGGCCATGGCATCACGCCGTTGATTCGCTCGCGCCAGGACGAAGGCACCGGCGAGAAGCGCGCCCATGAACAGCAGCGTGATCAGTATCCAGCCGCCGAGACTGCGATTTGCCATCCGCATCAACATGTCCGGGGGAATCCGCGACACCACCT
The DNA here is from genome assembly GCA_035429665.1 of Azonexus sp. Lineage (GTDB taxonomy): Bacteria > Pseudomonadota > Gammaproteobacteria > Burkholderiales > Rhodocyclaceae > Azonexus. Next base: position 4,539 of record DAOMFF010000065.1, on the reverse strand, counting down.
TCCAGACGTACTGGTCGGCCCCGATCGACGCCGACTCGCCGGAATCCGCCAGCGGCGAACCGGCTGCCGAGGCCATTCCGGCCCCCAGCGGACGCACGGTGATGAACGACCACAATCCGTCGCCATCCTCGAACTGCCCGCGTGCGCCCGCTGATATCCGCGCCCAGGCCTCGGGGAAACGCGTCCCGAAGTGCTCCTTGCGCCCGAACATGAAACCCCACTCGTCTCCCGCCTGCGGTGCAACTAGCCAGTATCCGTCGCGGTTGAGCAGGTTCACCCGAACGCCGCCCTCCTTGGCCTCGGTGACGTCGGAAAACTTGTCGAGCAGGAAACGCCCGAAATAGTTCACCATCACAATCCCGCGCGGACGCCCCGCCCGATCGACAACCGGCATGCCGAGCCGGAGCGTCGGTTTGAACGGTGTTTCGACACGGCCCTGCTCGATGTTGAGGTCAAACGGCGACACATAGATTTCGCCCGGCGCCCGTTTCATCGTGTCGACGAAGAAGTAGCGTTGTGCCTTGTTCTGCAGCCGCTCCACGGGAACGACGAACGGCTGGTTCTGGACGTAGTCGACGCGGACACGCTCCATTCCGCTCTCGTCAATCCAGCGCAACTGGTCATAGAGCCGGCGACTCGCGGAAAGCGCCACCAGATCGGCCGTGAAGGCGGCAAGCGACGGCGCATCGCCCTTGTCGAGCGCCCTAGCGAGGCTGGGCAAGCTGGCCATCAGCCGGATGTCGCCGGCAATCATCTCGACATCGCCGATCAGCGAGCGCGCCCCGGCAACCAGGCGCAGTTCCTCGGCCGCTTCCAGATTCTCCCTGACCCTGACCTGGTCCTCGTGGTGCAACGAAGAGACAAATATCAGGCAAAGCAATCCGGACGGGAGGATCAGTGTCAGTAGGTAGCGAGCCAGTCTCGAGCGCATTTTGTTTTCCCAGGTTCCTTAGGATTATGAACCTGTCGTTGCGAGTTGCAAACCGGGAGCGCCCGCCGCGTCCTGCGCGGCGCCATGCCCGTGCATCCGCCAGGGTTAGAATTGCATCCATGCCTCTGCAGCCCGCCCGCCTCGATTTCACGCCCGACGGCACCCCTTTCTCGCCCGCCTTCGGCGACGTCTACCATTCGACCCACGGCGGGCCGGCGCAGGCACGACACGTCTTTCTCGGTGGCAACGACCTGCCGGTGCGCTGGCAGGACAGGGAGCGCTTCGTCATTCTCGAAACCGGCTTCGGGCTCGGGCTGAATTTCCTCGCCACCTGGCAGGCGTGGCGAGCGGACTCCCGGCGCTGCCGCCGGCTGCATTTCATTTCGATCGAAAAACACCCGTTTACCGCGCCCGACCTCGCCGTTGCCCAGCAGGCATGGCCGGAGTTCGCCGACCTTGCCGCCACCCTCCGCCATTACTGGCCACCGCTGACGCCCGGCATCCACCGCCTGCATCTCGATGACAACCGGGTCATCCTGACCCTCGTCTTCGCCGATGCGGCAAGCCAGCTGCGCGAAGTCGACGCGGCGGTCGATGCCTTCTATCTCGACGGCTTCGCGCCCGCCAACAATCCGGAAATGTGGTCGTTGCCGGTGTGCAAGGCACTCGCCCGCCTCGCCGCACCCGGCGCCACCCTCGCCACCTGGTGCCTGGCGCGGCCGGTCCGCGACGCCCTCGTCGCCGTCGAGTTCGATCTCCAACGCCGGCCCGGATTTGCGTCGCGGCGCGAGATGCTCGTCGGCCATTTCCGCTCGCGCCGCCCGGATCGCCGACCGCCACCGGCCGAGCGCCGCGCCATCGTCATCGGCGCCGGGATCGCCGGCAGCACCGTCGCCCACCGGCTCGCTGCAAGCGGCTGGCAGGTCACCGTTCTCGAACACGCTGCAGCGCCGGGTCAGGGCGCATCCGGCAATCTCGCCGGGATGCTGCGCCCGTTGCCGAGCCCTGACGACAACCGCATCTCGCGGCTGACCCGCGCCGGCTACCTCGCCACCCGCGCCCTGCTGCAATCCCTGCCCGCTGCCCGCTGGTCGCCGTGTGGCGTCCTGCATCTCGCCCGCGATACCGGGCATGAGGCACAGCAGCGGCGTACCGTCGAAATGCTCGCCATGCCGCCCGAAGTCGTCCAGTTCGTCGCTGCCACGGCGGCCGGTGCACTGCTTCAGCGGCCGGTGGAAACCGGCGGCTGGTGGTTCCCCGGTGGTGGCTGGGTGCAGCCACCATCGCTGTGCCGCGCCGCGCTGGCTGCCTTTCCCGAACACATCACGGTCCGTTGCGCTGTTGCGGTCGACGCGTTGAAAAGGGCAGAAACCGGCTGGCAGGCGCTGGCGGCTGACGGTGAACTGCTGGCCGAAGCGCCCGTCGTCGTCATGGCCAGCGGCGTTGCCGCGCCGCATTTCAGCCAGTTCGCCTGGCTGCCGCAGATTGCCGCACGCGGCCAGGTCAGCCATCTGCCGGCGTCGGCGACGCCACCGCTGGAGATCGTCGTTTGCAGACACGGCTACGCAACGCCAGCCGTCGATGGCCAATGCCTGATCGGCGCCACGCTCTCCCTGGACGATGACGAGATCGGCGAGCGCCTGGCCGACCATCGCGACAACCTAGCCCAGCTCGAGCTGACCCTGCCCGGCTTCGCCGCCGCTATCGATCCCGAACAACTCACCGGTCGCGTCGGCTTCCGTCCGTTGTCGCCCGACCGCCTGCCGATCGTCGGTCCGGTCCCGGCAGACGTGACCGCCGGCGTCAACAGCCGTCTGCACAGCCTGCCACGACTACCCGGCCTGTGGTGCGCCCAAGGCTACGGGACGCGCGGCATCACCTGGTCGGCCTTGATGGCCGATCTGCTGGTCAGCCGCATCGAGGGCGACCCCTTGCCGCTGGAACGCGACCTCGTCGACGCCGTCGACCCCGGCCGCTTCCTGATCCGCGGCGCCCGCCACCCGGTCAGAACATGACCCGCGCCAGTAGCAGGCCGGTGGTCACGGCGACCGCGGTCGCGACCAGACCGGGAATCATAAACGAATGGTTCAGAACGTACTTGCCGATCTTCGTCGTCCCCGAGAGGTCGAAGTTGATCGCGGCGATCAGCGAACCGTAGGTCGGGATGAAGAAGTAGCCATTGACCGAGGGGAACATGGCGATCAGGAATTGCGGTGGAATGCCCAGCGCGATGCCGAGCGGCATCAAGGCCCGCGTCGTCGCCGCCTGGCTGTAGAGCAGCACCGATGCGAAGAACAGGCCGAGGGCGAAGGTCCACGGCGCCGCTTCGGCCCAGTGGCCGATCGCAGGCACGATGACATCCTTGTGCGCGGCGATGAAGCTGTCGCCGAGCCAGGCCAGTCCGAAGATGCCGATCACCGCGACGACACCGGCGCGCAGCGTTGCAGTCTTGGGGACTTCATCGACATTCACCCGGGTTGCCATGAGCATGATCGCGGCGACCGCCATCATGACGATTTCGATGACGACCGGCATGCCGAGTGGACTCTTGGCGCCGGGCAGCTTGCGCAACTCTGGGAAGAAGCCGAACAGCACGACCAGCGCGACGCCGCTCAGGAAGAGAGTGGCCGAAAGCCTGGCCGCCGGCTTTAGCGGCGGGCGCTCGCCCGCGGCCTGCGGCGCCGGTATCTTGCCGGCCGCCAGGCGCGCCTGATATTCAGGATCGTCCTTGAGGTCCTTGCCGAGAAACATCGAGACGATGGCGCCAGCCACCACGCCGGTCAGCGTCGCCGGCACGCAGACCATCAGGATCTCCGGCAGCCCCCACTGGGTCAGCCCTTTCTCGGCAAAGAGGCCGATCATCGCCGCCGTCGCCGCGGCGACCGGGCTGGCGGTAATCGCCTGCTGCGAGGCGATGGTCGCGATCGCCATCGGCCGCTCGGGGCGGATGCCGCTCTGGTGCGCGGTCTCGTAGATCACCGGCAGCAGCGGATAGACGATGTGCCCGGTGCCGGCGACGAAGGTGAAGCTCCAGGTGGTCAGCGGCGCGACGATGGTGACGTACTTCGGGTTGGCGCGGATGATGCGCTCGGCGACGCGGACGAGAAAGTCGATCCCCCCCGCGGCGTCCATCACCGACGCGGCCATGATCACCGCCAGGATGATCAGCATGACGTCGATCGGCGGCGAGGTCGGCGTCACGCCGAAGCCGACGACCAGCACCAGCAGGCCGACCGCCCCCCAGAGGCCGAGCCCCACGCCGCTGTAGCGTGCGCCCATCCAGATCGCCGCGAGGACTACCGCGAACTGCATAAAAATCGTCGCTGTCATGATGCCTGCCCTCCCCTTGGCAAACGGAAAGCTTTCGGGTGTCCAGCCCGGCCTCCCGGAAATTCAGTCAAGACTGCCGCACCATAACAACTGCTACTCGTGCTTGGGACTGATCAGGTTCTCGAAGGAAAAGATTTCGTCCCACTGCGCCTGGGTCAGCAACCGGCGCTCGCCGACCACGATGGCGTGCAGCGACTTGCCGGTCTCATAGCCCTCGCGGGCAATCTCGGCGCACAGCTTGTAACCCAGCGTCGGCTTGAGCACGGTGACGATGCCGA
>DAOMFF010000064.1:0-7141 GCA_035429665.1 Azonexus sp. | reverse complement strand
CTCGCCGAGCGCATCCGCCACAAGTTCAAGATCAAGAACACCACCGGTTACAGCCTGAACGCACTGGTCGATTACGAAGACCCGCTCGACATCCTCAGTCACCTGATGATCGGTTCCGAAGGCACGCTCGGCTTCATCTCGCGCATCACCTACCATACCGTCGTCGAAGACCCGTTCAAGGCCAGCGCGCTGGTCTTCTTCCCGGATATTCGGACCGCCTGCGAAGCCGTGATTCGCCTCAAGCCGCAGCCGGTTTCCGCCGTCGAACTACTTGACCGCCCGGCACTGCGCTCGGTACAGGACAAGCCCGGCCTGCCGCCGGCGATCATGACGCTGGGCGACGATGCCGCCGCGCTGTTGATCGAAGTGCGCTCGGCCACGGTCGACGCCCTCAACGAACGCATTTCCGCGGTTCATGCGGCGATGGCCGGCATTGCCACGGTCGAACCGTTGCAGTTCTCGACCGACCCGGCCACCTGCGAGATGTACTGGAAGGTGCGCAAGGGCACCTTCCCCTCGGTCGGCGCCATGCGCCGCACCGGCACCACGGTGCTGATCGAGGACGTCGCCTTCCCGATCGCCGCGCTGGCCGATGCCACGCTCGACCTGCAGGCGCTGCTCCGCCGGCACGGCTACGACGAGGCGATCATTTTCGGCCATGCGCTGGAAGGCAACCTGCACTTCGTGTTCACGCAGGATTTCGGCGATCAGGCCGAGATCGACCGCTACGCCCGTTTCATGGATGACGTCTGCGATCTGGTGGTGAAGAAATACGATGGCTCGCTCAAGGCCGAACACGGCACCGGCCGCAACATGGCGCCCTTCGTCGAGATGGAATGGGGCAAGGAAGCCGCCGACCTGATGCGCACGATCAAGCGCCTGTTCGACCCGGACAAGCTGCTCAACCCCGGCGTCATCCTCAACGACAACGCCGCTGCCCACCTCGAAAACCTGAAGCCGATGCCCGCCGCCGAGGACATCGTCGACCGCTGCATCGAATGCGGCTTCTGCGAACCGCTGTGCCCGTCGCACCGGCTGACGCTCTCGCCCCGCCAGCGCATCACCAGCGTACGCGAACTGGCCCGCCGCGCCGCCGCCGGCGAACCGGCCGGCAAGGTCGGCGCAGCCTATGCCTACATGGGCCTCGACACCTGCGCCGGCTGCGGCCTGTGCTCGACCGCCTGCCCGGTCGGCATCGACGTCGGCGACCTGACCCGCCGCCTGCGCAACCGAAACATCAGCGACGGCAGCAGGCGGGTCGGCGAATGGACGGCCAGCAACTTCGGCACGCTGGCCACGGCATCGCGCCTCGGCCTCAAGGCCGGCCATCTGGCTTCCGGCATCCTCGGCGACAACTTCCTCGGCCGCATTTCCGGCGGCACCTGGAAAAGACAGATGCCGCATGCCGGCAAGGCGCCCGCCGCGCGCACCACGGAAGGCGACCCGGTCGTCTATTTCCCGGCCTGTGGCGGCCGCATCTTCGGGCCAAGCGAGGCCGGCGAAGTGCAACTCGGCGACGTCATCATGACCCTGCTGACCCGCGCCGGCTACGCCCCGCGCCTGCCGCAGGGCTTCGACAAGCTCTGCTGCGGCCAGATGCTGGCCAGCAAGGGCCTGCCCGACGCGGCCGACAGCATGTCGCAGATACTGGAAGCGGCGCTGATGGAAGCCTCGGAAGGTGGTCGCTACCCGGTGATCATGGACGCCAGTGCCTGTACTGTCCGCATGCAGAAGCAACTGGCAGGTCGACTGGCGGTCCACGATTTTCACGAATTTGCCGCCGATGCCCTGCTGCCGCGCCTGATGATCGCCAAACAGGCCGGACCGGTGGCCCTGCACGTGAATTGCAGCGTGCGCAGAACCGGCTCGGATAGCAAGCTGAGAAAAGTTCTGGCCGCCTGCGTCGAGCAGATCATCGAACCCGCTGGCGTCACCTGCTGCGGCTTTGCCGGCGATCGCGGGTTTGTCGTGCCGGAACTCAACCGGCACGCCCTGCGCAAGATTCACGACGAACTGCCGGCCAATTGTGCCTGCGGCGTGTCGACCAACCGCACCTGCGAGATCGGCCTCACGGCAGAAACCGGGCGTACTTTTCGATCGATTGCCTACCTGCTCGAGGAATGCAGTCGCAAGGAGGACGCCATGACCTGTTAAAGGGGGGAAGAGACTGGGTAGCAGGGATGGTTAATCTGATATAGGGCGAATGAACTTGGCCCTTAAAACAAGGAGCAAAAAGATGACATGGCAGATGAATGTTAATCCACTGGAAAATATAGGATTGTCCGCGCTTGTCGCAGCAATACCGATCCTCTTTCTGTTTTGGGCGCTTGCCATCAAGCGAATGAAAGGCCATTTTGCCGCGATGGGCGGCACCGGACTGGCAATTCTCATCGCCATTTCCGTCTATAAGATGCCGGTGGATCTGGCGGTGCTGGCCACGTTGTACGGTGGCGCCTTCGGCTTGTTTCCGGTGTGCTGGATCGTCATCACGGCGCTCTTCATCTACAACATGTCGGTCAAGACGGGGCAATTCGAAGTCATCAAGAACTCGCTGGCCTCGATTTCCGATGACCGCCGCCTGCAGGCACTGCTGATCGCCTTTTCCTTCGGTGCCTTCATCGAAGGCGCGGCGGGCTTCGGTACTCCTGTTGCAATTACGGCAGCCATGCTGGCCGGACTGGGCTTCAATCCCCTCTATGCCGCCGGTATCTGTCTGCTGGCCAATACGGCACCGGTCGCCTGGGGCGCCATCGGCATTCCCATCGTGGTGGGCGGGCAAGTCGCCGGGATTCCTGACTTCGCCCTCAGCCAGATGGTCGGCCGCACATTGCCGATTGTCAGCATTTTCATCCCGCTCTATCTGGTCGTCCTCATGTCCGGCTGGAAAAAAGGATTGGAAGTGTGGCCGGCCTGCCTGGTCAGCGGCGGCTCCTTCGCCGTCGCCCAGTTCTTTTCGGCGAACTCGCCACTGACGGCGCCACTGCTTCCCGACCTCGTTGCCTCGATCGCATCCATCATTTGCACCGTCACTTTCCTCAAGTTCTGGCACCCGAAAGAAAGCTGGCATTTCCCCGATGAACCCAAGAGCCTGGGAAAAGCAGCACTGAAGTACACCGGCGGTCAGATCTTCCGAGCCTGGGCGCCATTCATCATCCTTTCCCTGTTCGTCTGCGCCTGGGGTATCAAACCAGTCAATCAGGCGCTCAACCAGATGACCAAGCTGGTGTTCGACTACGCCATCCCGATTGGCGGCCTCGACAAGATGGTCATCGACCAGGCCGGCAAAGCCAAGCCCGCGGTCTTCAACTTCAACATCTTGAGCGCCGCCGGCACCGCAATTCTCTTTGCCTGGATGTTCTCGATCGTGGTTATGGGGGCCTCGCTGAAGACGGCAGCGGGCGTCGCCGGTGACACCCTGAAGACACTCAAGTGGCCCATCGTAACCATTGCCACCATCCTCGGCTTCGCCTACATCATGAATTTCTCCGGCATGGCGATCGCCCTGGGTTACGCAGTGGCCACAACGGGTGTCGCCTTCCCCTTCTTTGCCGCCATTCTCGGCTGGCTGGGCGTTTTCATGACCGGTTCCGACACCTCGACCAACGCATTGTTCGGCAAACTGCAGGCGGTGACCGCCGAGAAACTCGGTATCGACCCGGTCATCGCGATGTCAGCCAATACCAGCGGCGGCGTTTGCGGCAAGATGATCTCTCCCCAGTCCATTTCCGTGGCCACCGGTGCCACGGGCATGGTCGGTCGCGAATCGGAAATCTTCCGGTTCACCTTCAAACACTCGATCTTCCTGGCCGTCATCGTCGGTATCCTTCACCTTCTGTGGGCTTATGTCTTCCCCGGCATCGTCCCGAGTTACGTCAAGCCCGTCGCTGCGGCAGCCGCTGCCGTTTCCGGCGCCGCCGCGCAGATCGTGATCAATCCGGATGGTTTGATGTGGTTGGGGATATTCGTCGGCATCATCGCTGTCGTCACTTTCCTGTCCCGTGTGCTGGGTGCCGATCTGCTTGCTCCGGCCGAAGGACGCGACGAAGTTCATTTCCATTAAGCGCCGGGTGGTTCGTTCCAACCCGCAGTGCCGTTCCGGGAGGGGCCACGCCCCTCCCGCCTCGCGCTTTCCGGGTCGCAAGGACCGCTTGTTGATCTAATTGCCATTCAAGAACCATTACACGGGAAAACCATGTACAGGAACATTATCGTCGCCGTAGACGACAGCGAAACCTCCCGTTGCGCCCTTACCGAGGCTGTCAATATCGCCAGGGCCACCAACGCCCGGCTCCATATCGCCCATGTCGCCGATGAAGTGCTGCTGGGCATGCATCATCGCGCCGTGAGCACGACGCTCGATTTCGATCACGCCATGACGGCGATCCGCGATGCCGGCGTCAAGATACTCGCAGTAGCCCGTGCCACCGCCAGCGCGGCGGGTGTCGAGGCGGAAACCATCCTGCTCGAGACGATGAAGCGCCGGGTGTCGGAAGTTCTCGTCGACAAGGCACGTGAACTCGGCTGCGACCTGATCGTCATCGGTCGTCACGGCCAGCGCGGTCTCGCCCTGCTCCTCCTCGGCTCGGTCGCCGAGCAGGTCGCCAGACTGTCCGACGCCTCCGTCCTTCTCGTCCGCAAGCACTGATGCCAGTCGACGACATGCCCGACGACGACAAGGAGGAGCCGTTGCGGGGCGACATCCGGCTTCTCGGCCGGGTTCTCGGCAACACCGTGCGCGAGCAGGAAGGGAGCGCAGTCTTCGAGATTGTCGAGCGCGTCCGCCAGACCGCCGTGCGCTTCGCCCGCGACGGCGACCCCGCCGCCCGCGCCGAACTCGCCGCCCTCCTCGACCCGTTGTCCCGCGACACGACGCAGATCGTCGTCCGCGCCTTCAGCTACTTCCTGCAACTGGCCAACATCGCCGAGGACGAGCACCATGTCAGGCGTCGGCGTGCTCATGATCTGGCGGGTTCGCCGCCGCGCGAAGGCAGCCTCGTCCACGCCCTCGACCGGCTGGCCGAGAGCGCGGTCGCGCCCGAGGCGGTCGCCGACTTCTTCGCCCGCGCCCTCGTCGCACCGGTCCTCACCGCGCATCCGACCGAGGTTCAACGCCAGAGCCTGATCCGCAACCACCGCGACCTCGCCCATCTGCTCGACCAGCGCGAACGCCTGCGGATGACGCCGGAAGAGGAAGTCGAGAACGAACTCGGCCTCGCCAACGCCATCCTGACCCTGTGGCAGTCGCGCATGCTGCGCCCGGTCCGCCTCAAGGTGCTCGACGAGGTCAAGAGCGGCATCACCTACTTCAAGGAAACCTTTTTCAACGAACTGCCGCGCCTCTACATTCAGGCCGCACAGCAGTTGCACACTCGTTATCCCGAGCAGATCTGGGCGCTGCCGCCGTTCTTCCGCATCGGCACCTGGATCGGTGGCGACCGCGATGGCAACCCCTTCGTCACCGCCGAGATCCTGCGGGAAACGCTGCGCCTGCAATCGGCGGCGGCGCTCAATCACTATCTCGACGAAATTCACGAACTCGGTGGCGAACTGCCGCTCTCCAGCCTGCTGGTCAGGACCACGCCGGAACTGGACTACCTGGCGGCACACTCCACCGACCACTCGCCGCAGCGGGCCGACGAGCCCTACCGTCGTGCCCTGTCCGGCATCTACGCCCGGGTCGCGGCAACCGCCCGCACGCTCGACCACGTCGAGCCGGTACGCCACGAAATCGGCCAGGCCGAACCGTACGCCACCCCGGCCGATCTGCGCGCCGACCTCAAGCTGCTGTCCGCCTCGCTCAAGCTGAATGGCAGTGCCAGTCTCGCCGGTGGCCGCCTGCGCCGCCTGTTGCGCGCGGTACAGGTCTTTGGCTTCCATCTCGCGCCGATCGACCTCCGGCAGAACTCCGAAGTCCACGCCCGCAGCGTCGCCGAACTGCTCGCCGGGGCCGGCCGCTGTCCCGATTACGAGGCACTTTCCGAGGTCGACCGCATCAGCCTGCTGGTCGAGGAAATCGCCACGCCGCGCCCGCTCTACTCGCCCTACCTTGACTATTCCGGGGAGACCCGCGGCGAACTGGCCATCTTCTTTGCAGCCCGCGAACTGCGCCAGCGCTACGGTGCCGCCGCGCTACCCAACTGCATCATCTCGAAGACCGACGGCGTCTCCGACCTGCTCGAACTGGCGCTGCTGCTCAAGGAATCGGGCCTGCTGCGCCCGGGTTCGCAAGCGCAACTCGACATGAACATCATCCCGCTCTTCGAAACTATCGAGGACTTGCGAAAGAGCGCGGCGACGATGGACGGCATCTTTGGCGTTCCCGCCTACCGCACGCTGATCGGCGGGCGTGGCGACGAGCAGGAAGTGATGCTCGGCTATTCCGACAGCAACAAGGACGGCGGCTTCCTGACCTCGGGCTGGGAACTATACAAGACCGAAATCGAACTGACCCGCGTCTGCCGCAGGCATGGCGTCCAGCTGCGCCTGTTCCACGGTCGAGGCGGGTCGGTCGGGCGCGGCGGCGGCCCGAGCTATCACGCCATACTCGCCCAGCCCGCCGGCGCCGTCTCCGGCCAGATCCGCCTGACCGAACAGGGCGAGGTCATTTCGACCAAGTACGGCAACCCGGACACCGGCCGCCGCAACCTCGAAGTGCTGCTGGCGGCAACGCTGGAAGCCAGCCTGACCGACCACGAGAACCGCGTCGAACCCGCCGAGCAGTTCCACGGCGTGATGGACGAACTGTCGCAGCGCGCCTTCGTCGCCTACCGTGGCCTGGTTTATGAAACGCCAGGGTTTACCACCTATTTCAGGCAGTCGACAGTCGTTTCCGAAATCGCGACTCTCAACATCGGCAGCCGCCCGGCCTCGCGCAAGCCGTCCGAGCGCATCGAGGATCTGCGCGCCATCCCGTGGGTCTTCTCGTGGGCGCAGTGCCGCCTGATGCTGCCCGGCTGGTACGGCTTCGGTTCCGCGGTCGACGGCTATCTGCAGGCCAATTCCGGTGGCCTGGCCACCTTGCGCCGGATGGTCAATGCCTGGCCCTTCTTCCGGAGCCTGTTGTCCAATATGGATATGGTGCTGGCGAAGACCGACCTCGCCATCGCCTCGCGCTACGCCGAACTCGTCGCCGATGCGGAAT
>DAOMFF010000063.1:0-7180 GCA_035429665.1 Azonexus sp. | reverse complement strand
TAGGCGTTGGCGATGATGACCTCGCGCTGGCGATCGGCATCGGCGCGAATCTTCTCGGCCTCCGCCGCGCCTTCCGAACGCAGTTCGTTGGCGACCCGCTTGCGTTCGGCTTCCATGCGCCGATAGACGGCTTCGCTCACTTCGTTCGGCAATTCGACCCGCTTCAGTCGCACGTCGACAATCTGCACGCCGATCTTGCGCGCATCGGCATCCGCCTTGATACGCATGTCTTCCATGATCCTGTCGCGCTCGCCGGAGATCACGTCATGCACCGTGCGCTTGCCGAATTCCTCGCGCAAGCCGGCGTTCACCGTCTGGTTCAGACGGGTCTTCGCACGCGCTTCATCGCCACCGACCGAGATGTAATAGAGCTTGGGGTCGATGATCCGCCACTTGACGAACGAGTCGACCAGCACGTTCTTCTTCTCTGACGTGATGAAGCGTTCCGGGTCGTTGTTGTCCAGGGTCAGAATGCGCCTGTCGAAATAGCGGACATTCTGGATCATCGGAACCTTGAAGTTCAGACCCGGCTCGGTAATGATCCGCTTGACTTCACCCAACTGGAAAACCAGCGCGTATTGACGCTGATCGACGGTAAACATCGACATGGCGACAACGACCAGAACGGTCACGACAATTGCCGCCAGCAAGTTGAATCTCGAGTTCATCAACGGGCCTCCCGGTCACGAGAACGCAGGGCGGGCTCGCGCCCGCGGCCTTGACTGCTGAGAGAACTGTCGAGCTGCGGTGGCGATTCATTGGACATCGGCGCCGCCGGCTTGGACGGTGCCTGGGGCACCGCGACAGGGTCCGCGGCAACGGGTGAGGCGGCAGCGGCAGCAGCGCCCTGCATCAATTTGTCAAGCGGCAGGTAGAGCAGATTGCCTTGTCCCTTCGCATCGATCATGACCTTGCTCGTATTGGAATACACCTGTTGCAGGGTTTCGAGATACATGCGCTGACGCGTCACCTCCGGCGCCTTGGCATACTCGACCTGCACCTGCTTGAAACGCGAGGCGTCGCCTTCGGCGGTCGATATCACCCTCTGCTTGTGGCCACTGGCTTCTTCCATCAGACGCGCCGACGTTCCCTTGGCCCGGGGAATGACATCGTTGGCATAGGCCTGGCCTTCATTCTTCTGGCGCTCGCGGTCCTGGCCGGCCTTCACCGCATCGTCGAAGGCCGCCTGCACCTGCTCGGGGGGCTGGGCGTTCTGCATCGTCACCTTGGAAATCAGGATGCCGCTCTGGTAGCGGTCAAGGATCTCCTGCATAAGTTGGGCGGCCTGGGCAGCGATCTGTTCGCGGCCCTCATAGAGCACGAAGTTCATTCGACTCTTGCCGACGATTTCGCGGACAGCCGACTCGGCGGCGCCCATTACCGCATCTTCGGGATGGCGGTTGTTGAACAGATACTCGCTCGGGTCCTTGAGGAAATACTGAACCGCGAACTGAATGTTAACGATGTTCTCGTCGTCGGTCAGCATCAGCGCCTCTTTCAGGACCTTGTTGCGCTCGCTGCCGCGATAGCCGATTTCGACCGTTCGCACGCCGGTCAGATTGACCAGATCGACCGACTGGATGGGGTAAGGCAGGCGCCAGCGCAGGCCGGGCTCGGTGGTTTCCTTGTAACTGCCGAACTGGAGCACGATACCCCGTTGCGAGGCATCGACAATATAGAAGCCGGAAGCCAGCCAGATCACGACCACCAGTGCGGCAAGCAGGCCGACGCCGCCGCCGAGAAATTTCGGATTGAAGTCGATCTGCGGCAGGCGCGGCCCATTGCCACCACCGCCGTCATTGCCGCCACCGCCCCCCTTCTTGCCGAACATTCCGTTAAGCCTGCGGTTGAAGTCACGCCACAACTCCTCGAGGTCGGGCGGCCCCTGATTGGGCCGGCGCGGGCCGCCACCCGGCTTGTCGCCGTCGCCACCGCCACGGTTGCCCCATTGCGGGTCGTTGAGAGACATGAAAATTCCTAATGTCGGGATCATGTGGTTTTTGGGGGTCAGCTTATGTAATCGGGTTGGGCATCGCGAGCCGCGACCGCCAGTTCGTCCTGGAGAGTTTCGGCCTTGGCAAGAGCATATTCGGCGAGGGAGTCACGCAGCAGTTCCAGACCCTCGCCTGAACGCGCACTGATGCGAACGCGCGCGATAGTACCATATTCATCACGCTCGACTCCCGGCGCCGCCTCGGTCAGGTCGATCTTGTTCCAGATGATCAGTTGCCGTACCTTGCTGGCGCCGATTTCCTCGAGAACCTTGTTCACGTCCAACATCTGCTGGTCGCGGGCATGGCTGGCGCTATCGACGACATGGAGAAGCAGGTCGGCATCGGCGGCCGCTTCCAGCGTCGCATGAAAGGCGTCGATCAGCGAATGCGGCAGATCGCGGATAAAACCGACGGTATCGGAAATGACGACGTTGCCGGCACCCTCGATCCATAGCCTGCGCGACGTGGTGTCGAGCGTTGCGAAAAGCCGATTGGCGGCGAAGACGCCAGCATGGGTCAGCGCATTGAACAGCGTTGACTTGCCGGCATTGGTGTAGCCGACCAGCGAGACATTGAGCACGTCGCCACGCATCCGCGCCTTGCGTTGCACGCCGCGCTGCCGCGACAGCTTCTTCAGGCGCTCCTTGAGCAGCTTGATGCGGTTGCCGAGCAGGCGGCGGTCGGTCTCCAGCTGCTTTTCACCCGGTCCACGCAGGCCGATGCCGCCGCGCTGGCGCTCGAGGTGAGTCCAGCCGCGCACCAGCCGGGTCGACAGGTGTTCGAGCTGGGCCAGTTCGACCTGCAGCTTGCCCTCGGCGCTGGCGGCGCGCAGCGCGAAGATGTCGAGAATCAGGCTGGTCCGGTCGATTACGCGACATTTGAGCTCGCGCTCGAGATTGCGTTCCTGCGCCGGCGACAACTGATGGTTGAAAATCACCAGATCCGCCTCGCCGGCCGCCAGCATGGCGGCGATCTCCTCGATCTTGCCCTTGCCGGCGAAGGTCTTCGGGTCGGGACTGTGACGCCGGCCAAACACTTCAGCGACAACCAGGCCACCCGCCGATTCAACCAGCAGCCGCACCTCCTCGAGCTGATCCGCGAGATCGCCCTGGCCGAAATCAAGCTGAACGACCACCGCACGCTCGCCGGCTGCGGGACGTTCATTCATGGGAATTTCCGGGAGTGGGAACCACAGGCCCGCCGCACGGACGGGGAGTTGAAGACGCGCTTATTATTCAGCCGCCTGTTCTTGCTGGAGGCTGACCGGACGCGACGGCACGACGGTCGAGATCGCGTGCTTGTAGACCATCTGGGTGACCGTGTTCTTGAGCAGCACGACATACTGATCGAAGGACTCCACCTGGCCCTGCAACTTGATGCCATTGACCAGATAGATGGAAACCGGGACGTGCTCGCGACGAAGCGCGTTGAGGAAGGGGTCTTGGAGCAATTGCCCTTTGTTGCTCATGGTGGGGACTCCATGTGGTCATGTTGTTATGAGGTGACTAATGTACCCAATATTGACTGCGGATGCCAAGGTTTTTACTTCTTGCCCTTGTCCGCGAAGGGATTCTTGCTGGTAACGAACTGGATGCGCAATGGCGTGCCCTGCAGCTTGAAGGCTCCGCGAAACGTGCTTTCCAGGTAGCGCCGGTAGCTGTCCCCGATCTGGTCGACGGCATTGCCATGGACCACGATGATCGGCGGATTGGATCCCCCCTGGTGGGCATAACGCGGCTTCGGCCGGAACATGCCATGCCGCGGCGGCGGTTGCCGGGCCACCGCATCGGCCAGCACGCGGGCCAGGCGCGGCGTGGACATCTTGGTCATCGCCGCGGCATAGGCGGCATTGACCGAACGGAACAGGGCATCGAGTCCGACATTCTGTTTGGCCGAGATGAAATGGAATTTCGCGAAGTCGAGGAACTTCAGCTTGCGCTGGAGGATGGCGCGGGTCTGCTCGCGGACATAGGAATCGAGACCGTCCCACTTGTTGACCGCAACCACCAGCGCCCGCCCGGACTGCACGATGAAGTCGGCGATGTGGGCGTCCTGGTCCGAAACGTCAGCTTGGGCATCGACCATCAGGATGACGACGTTGGCGTCCTCGATCGCCTTCAGCGTCTTGACCACCGAGAATTTCTCGATCGACTCGAACACCTTGCCGCGCTTGCGCATGCCGGCCGTATCGACCAGCAGGTACTTGCGGCCGCCGCGCTCGAAATCGATCTCGATCGAATCGCGCGTCGTTCCCGGCGCATCGAAGGCGATCACCCGCTCTTCGCCGAGAAGGGTGTTGATCAGCGTCGACTTGCCGACATTCGGGCGGCCAACAATGGCAACCCGCACCGCGTCGGATTTCTCCTCGTCGTCTTCCGGCTCGGGAAACGACGCCAGCGCCAGGTCAACCAGACTGCGGACCCCTTCGCCGTGGGCGGCGGAAATGGCGTTCGGCTCGCCGAGACCGAGTTCGTGAAAATCCGCCTCGACCATCCCGGATTTCATGCCTTCCGCCTTGTTGACCGCAACCACCACCGGCCGCGCCGTGCGGCGCAGTTTGTCGGCAATTTCCTTGTCGAGCGGGGTCACGCCGGAGCGGCCATCGACGACGAAAATCACCGCATCGGCTTCAGCGATGGCCTGTTCGGCCTGGCGTGCCATCTGGTGCACGATGCCGTCCCTGGCCAGCGGTTCGAAACCGCCGGTGTCGACCACTAGGTAGGGCTTGCTCCCCAGTTTTCCGTGCCCGTAATGGCGGTCGCGCGTCAGCCCCGGCAAGTCGGCGACGAGGGCGTCCCGCGACCGCGTCAGGCGATTGAACAGCGTCGACTTGCCGACATTGGGCCGACCGACTAGGACCAAGGTTGGCTTCATCGCGCCTCGATCGCGCTGACGTTGCCGCCGCTCGTCTGCACCAGGAAGCCCGTGCCCAGCGTCTGGACCGGGGTCCGAATCGGGGTGCCATCGGTCTTCTGCCGCGCCAAGAAGCTGCCGTCGTCACGCGCGAGAAAATGGACGACTCCCTCGGCATCGCCGACGGCGACCACGCGACCCTGGACAGCCGGGCCGGAAACGCGGCGATTGAGCAATTTATCCTGCTTCCACAAGCTGGAACCGGAGGTGCGATCGAGTGCATGGACGGCACCGCGCTCGTCGGTGACGAACAGGTAGCGGTCGCTGAGCGCCAGCCCCCCGGCAGACGAAATGTCACGCGCCCAAAGGAGCGCGCCACCCTGCCCCATGTCGAAACAGGCGACACGGCCCTGGAAGGCCACCGAACAGATCTGCCGTCCGTCGATCGCCGGCACCGAGACGATATCGGCAACGCGATCGAGTTCGGTCGCCCCCTTGGGCGACGCGACGGGCCCTTCCCAGACCGGAGCGCCATTCTGCAGCGCCAGGGCAACCAGTTTGCCGCCGGGGAAACCAACAAAGACAAAGCGCTCGGCAAAAACCGGCGGCGCCGCGCTGCGCAGCGAAAGCGTCGGCGTCGACCGCGAATACGCCCACTTGCGGCCGCCGTCACCGGCATCGAGCAGCACCACGCGATTGTCGCCGCTCTTGACGACGACACCGTCGGCGCCAACCGCGGGCGCCGCCAGGACCTCGCTCGATACCTTGGCGGTCCACCGCGGCTGACCGTCGCTGGCGGCGAATGCCAGGACATCGCCCTTGCCGGTCGCCACTACCACCAACCGGGAATCGGCGCCGACGCCGGCCGACAGTGGCTGTCCGGCATTGATCGTCCACTCCCTGCGCCCGTCAACCAGCTTGCTGATCTCGCCATTGCGGGCGGCAACGAAGACCGCGTTGTCGACCACCGCCGGCCTGAAGATGTAATCACCGGCCTTGCCGATGCTCGCCGACCATTGATCGCGGACACCGATGGTCGGGCTGACCGGTTCAAGCTTCGCCATCTTCGGCCCCGACGAGGCGAAGGGATTGATCGAATTGAAGGTGTCGGATATCGTTGAACATCCGGCGGCCAACAGGCTGGCGCAGGCCAGCATCGAGAGGAGACGCGAATTCATAATGCCGCCTCGCCCAGATTGTCGAGCTTCTGCTGCAGCAACTCGCGGCCGGCGCCGCCACCCCTGCCCTCGCGAATCCCGCCCTTGTCCAGCGCCCCCTTGTAGGCGGTGCGCGCCTCGGGCTTCCTGCCCGACGCCGCCAGCACGTCGCCCTTGAGTTCGAGGAAGCGGGCGGCGAAGGCTGCGGCGTGGGCCGCTTCCAGTTGCTTCAAGGCTTCATCGTAGGCCTTCTCGTCGAGCAGCACGGAGGCCAGCCGCAGGCGGGCCAGATCCCTGATTTCGTCCTTGCCATTTTCGGCCGCCCAGGTCAGCTGGGCCTTGGCCGTCTTCAGGTCACCGGCCTCGAAGGACTGACGGGCGGCAACGAGGGCGCCGAGCGCCGCGTAGCTGGTGCCGCCGAATTTCTCGGCCAGTTCGCCGGCAGCCGCCTTGACCTTCTGCGTATCACGCGCCGCGACCGCCTGTTCCAGCACGCCGTAGATGGCCGAGGCCTGCGCCGACTGGCTGCGCTGATGCCAGTTCCAGCCCTGCCAGCCGATCACCGCCAGCGAACCGGCGACAACGACGCCGGTCACCAGGTTGCCGTACATCTTCCACCAGGTTTTCAGCGTATCTATCTGTTCCTGTTCTTCGAGGTCGTAATGCGCCATCTGCCTATTCCTCTTCGTCCGAATCGATCAATTGTCCGATGATGGCTTCCGCCAGATCATCCACTTTCAGTTTCAGTTGCGCCGCGCCTTCTTCGCGCAGCGGTTTCAGCTGGGCTTCCCCGGTCGCCGCTTCGTCATCGCCGATAATCACGGCGAAGGTCGCGCCGCTGCCATCGGCCTTTTTCATCTGCGACTTGAAGCTGCCGCCGCCGCAGTGCAGCAGGACATCGATCGCCTGATCGCGCAGACCTTCGGCGACGCGGAAGGCCAGGCGCGAAGCCTGCTCCCCCTGATGCACCAGATAAACATCCGGCGCCGGGCCGGTCGGTTCCCCCCCGGCGTCCCTGATCAGCGCGATCAGGCGCTCGATGCCCATGGCGAAGCCGCAGGCCGGCGCCGGCTTGCCGCCCAGTTGTTCGACCAGGCCGTCGTAGCGACCACCGGCACAGACCGTGCCCTGCGCCCCGAGGCGGTCGGTGACCCACTCGAAGACGGTCAGGTTGTA
>DAOMFF010000062.1:0-7187 GCA_035429665.1 Azonexus sp. | reverse complement strand
CCGGATCGACGGAAATCAGCACCGGCTGGATTTTCGCCCGCTCCTCGGGCGTCATCCCATTCAGCACCTCGTTCATCGCCGCCAGGGAGGTCGGGCAGACGTCAGGGCAATGGACGTAGCCGAAGAAGACGAGCATCAACTTGCCGCGGAAGTCGTGGCTGTCGACCGGGCCGCTCGGCCCTTGCAGCACGAAATCGGCGCCTGCGGGTTTGCTGCCCTGCGGCGCTGGCGAGCAGGCGGCCAGCAAAATGCAGGAAAGGAGAAGCATGGCCAGCCGTGCAGTCAGGCGATGCATGAGCTTGGAGAAAGCGACGGTGTTTTCCGAGAGAGGATCGCGATTCTCGCACGGCGGACGGTGCCACCGCCTTGAAGAAGATCAATAAGGTCGGATATTCGGATCAGGCGCGGTTGGCAGCGCGCATCAGAACACCACGCAACGCGATCGTCACGCTGGCGCCCAGTCCAACCCGCTGGGCCAGCGCCGGTACCAGAATCAGCGACGCCAAAACAAGGCCGGTGCCGACGAGCAAGGCCGGGAATTCGTCGCCCTCTTCCTGCTGAACCTGCAGATCGTTATTCATGTATGTCGCCCCCTGTCTTTATATGCGCCCAGCTTACTCAAGTCGGGTCATGCAGCGGTTTGATTTTAGACAAGAAAACGCCCGGCGCCATTGCGACAAATTGTCGCAGCCGGGCGAAGGGCTCCGGCTCAACGTAAAGCCGGGGTCGCTTCGATGGTTGCGGTTTCGATCCGCCGCGCATCGACCATGCCGGCATGATGCTTAAGATCCGCCACTACCTGAGCGCCATCGCGCCGGTCGCGCTCGTCGATCACGGCGCGCGCCTGCTCGCGCCAGGCCTGCATCTGCGGCGTGTGGGCATGATGCATGTGGTGCTTGCGATGCGCCGTTAACCAGCGATGCGCTTCCTCGGGGTCGGCTTCGACACCCAGCCCGGTCTGGTACATGAGGCCGATCTGGAACTGCGAAACCTTGTCGCCGTGCTCGGCGGCGACCTTGAACCAGCGCATCGCCGTCGCGTAATCCAGCACGACGCCGTCACCAAACTGGTGGATCACCGCCAGATTGTAGGCGGCATCGGCGTTGCCTTTTTCCGCCCAGGTTTTCCAGATGGCGACGGCCTGGGCGGTGTCGCCGCCCTTGTGCAGCTTCGCCGCCTGACGCAGATCGTCATCGACATTCCCGGCCTTGGCTGCAAGGCTGGTCGTGACGAGCATCAAGGCAAGCGTCAGCAGGGCAAGGAAACGGTTCATGGGGAGTCAAATCGCCGAGGGTTGGAACGCGGCGAATGCTAAACCCGGTCATCCTTCCTTGGAATAAGGCAAATTGCCGCGCGACAATTTGCCGCATTCCCCGTGCGCGCGGTGCGGGCGACAATCCGGCCCGCCAAAATTCAATAATCGAGGGAGTGATTCATGGGTTATCGTCTTCATCCGCTGGCGGCGGCTGTCGCCGTTCTTTTCTCCGGGGCCGTCGCGCCCCAGTTCGCCGCCGCGCAGGGCGCCGAGGCCAAGCCGACGGTTCTCGACGATGTCGTGGTCAGTGCCGACAAACTCCAGCCGGTTCCGGTTTCGAGCACGGTCAGTTCGAGCAGCCTGGAGCAGATGCGTCCGGCGACAAGCGATACCGCCAGACTGCTCAGGAACATTCCCGGTGTCAGTACCTACGGGGCGGGCGGGGTTTCGAGCCTGCCGGTCATCCGCGGGCTGGCCGACGACCGCATTCGCATCAAGGTCGATGGCATGGATCTAATCGCCTCTTGCCCCAACCACATGAACCCGCCGCTGTCCTATATCGACCCGACCAATGTCGGCACACTCAGGGTCTACTCCGGGATCACGCCGGTCAGCGTCGGCGGCGACAGCATCGCCGGCACGATCATCGCCGATACGCTTGCTCCCGTATTCGCGGCGCCTGGCCAGGATTATCTCGCAACGGGCCAAATCGGCGGCTTCTACCGCAGCAACGGCAACGCCTGGGGGGCCAACATAGCGGCTACTGCCGCGACCGAAAACATCAGCGTGACTTATACGGGTTCGAGCGCCCGGGCCGACAACTACAAGGCCGGCGGCAACTTCAAGACGACCACGGCCACGGGCCGCGTGGGGCACACGCTGCCGCTCGACGAAGTCGGCTCGACGGCCTACGAGAGCCTGAACCAGATGCTGAGCTTCGCGGTGAAAGGCGGCAACCATCTCGTCGAGGCCAAGTTCGGCTTCCAGCACATCCCCGAACAACTTTATCCGAACCAGCGCATGGACATGCTCGACAACGAGCAGAAGACCTTCAATCTGCGCTATCTCGGCCAATTCGACTGGGGTCTGTTCGAGGCGCGCGCCTATTACGAGAAGGTGGACCCGCATTACATGGATTTTGGCCCCGACAAGCGGTTCTGGTACGGAGCGGCCTCGGGTGGCCCCATGGTGGGCAACGGCGCACCCTGTTCGCCCGTCAGCGCCAACTGCGCGGCCGGCATGCCGATGTACACCAAGAGCAGCAACACCGGCGTTAACGTCAAGGCCGATGTGAATCTCGACGCGCAGAACCTGCTCCGCGTTGGTGGCCTCTACCAGCACTACACCCTCGACGACTGGTGGCCGCCTTCGGGCGCCGCCATGTGGCCGGGCACTTTCGACAACATCAACGACGGCTCGCGCGATCGCCTCGGGCTGTTCGGGGAATGGGAGTCGCGCCTCAATGCGCAATGGCTGACCCTGCTCGGTGCGCGCTATGAACGGGTCAAGACGGATGCCGGCAATGTTCGCGGCTACGACCCGACCACCAACGGCATGGGAATGATGGTGAACGACCAGAAGAAGGATGCCGCCACCTTCAACGCGCAAGACCGCGAACGTACCGACAACAACTGGGACCTGACGGCGCTCGCCCGCTACACGCCGGATGCCAACAGCGACATCGAGTTCGGCGTCGCGCGCAAGGTACGTTCGCCCAACCTGTATGAGCGCTATACCTGGTCGACCTGGTCGATGGCCGCCGTCATGAACAATTTTGTCGGTGATGGCAACGGCTATTTCGGCAATATCAACCTCAAGCCGGAACAGGCGCACACGGTTTCCGCAACCTGGGACCTGCATGCCGCCGACCGGCGCTCTGAACTCCGCATCACGCCCTACTACACAAGGGTTACCGACTACATTGATGCCATCCGTTGCACGGCGGGCGCATCCTGCACGCCGGCCAACCGGACGACGACCAATCAGTTCGTCGTGCTCCAGTATGCCAATCAGTCGGCCGAACTCTACGGTATCGATGTCTCCGGGAGAATGCCGCTCGCCTCGACCGACTTCGGCGACTTCGGCCTCACGGGTTCGTTCGCCTACACCCACGGCAAGAATCTTGACACCGATGACGGCCTCTACAACATCATGCCGCTCAACGGGAAGCTGGCGCTGACCCACGCGCTGGGCGGATGGAACGGCGCGGTCGAAGTGGTCGCGGTTGCGGCGAAGGATGATGTCTCCGACGTGCGCAACGAGATCAAGACCGCAGGTTACGGGCTGACCAACCTGCGTGGCAGCTATACCTGGAAGCAGGTCCGGGTCGACCTCGGCGTCGACAACCTCTTCGACAAGTTCTATTCGCTGCCGCTCGGCGGCGCCTACACCGGTCAGGGAACGACCATGATGCTCAACGGCATACCGTGGGGCATCGCGGTTCCCGGCATGGGCCGCTCGATCTACACCGGCGTGACCTTCAAGTTCTGATCAGGTCAGCCGGTTTCTTCGGCCAGGAAGGCCCCGGCAGATGCCGGGGCTTTCGACCTTTCAGCTTGGAGTCGTGAAATGAGCCATGTTCACCCTGTTGACCGCAGCAGCTTGCCTGGACTGCGTTCGGCACGACGGATCCCTGCTGGGGAGCACCTTTATCGGGCGGGCGCTGAAGGTCTGGCCTGGCGTCTGCACGCGGGCGCCATCCGGCTCGATACGACCGGACCGGACGGCGATGCCGTCTTCGCTAGCCTGGCGATCGCCGGCGACATTCTCGGCTGCGAAACAATGCTCTTCGGCGCCTACACTTTCTCGGCCACGGCATTGACCGAGTGCTGGCTGCTGCCCTGGCCCGAGGGCGTGAGCGCGCCAGCCGGCGATACCCTGCTCGCCTCGCTGGCGCAGGCCCAGCAGCGTGCTGCCAACATCGTCGCCCTGCGCGGCGGCCAGGCCATGGCGCGCGTCGTCGGGCTTATCCGCCTGTTCGGGGACAGCGCCGGGCGCGTCATTCTGCCGACCCGCCGGGACATCGCCGACATTACCGACCTCAGGTTCGAGACCATTTCACACATCATCAAGGGGTTGGAGCGTTCCGGCGCGCTTGTCCCGGTGCGTGTCGAAGGCGTGCCTGCGACGCGCAGCTATGCCGTCGATCCGGCGGTACTGAACGGATTGCCCGCCGCGTGACGGCAGAGATTTCCGCCAGCCTTGATGCAGGCGAATTCTGAGCCGGCTCGTCTGCCCTAGAATTGCACCATGACTGCCGATCTCCTGACGATGCCGGTCGCGCCGCCGGAATGGCGGCACAGCGGCCCCTATCTCGTCATCGCGCTTGCCTTGCACGCGCTGGTGCTGGTCCTGACACCAAGCCTCCTGCCTAAGAAACCGGGCGTCCCGCCGGCGCAGACAATGACCGTCGCCTTCGAGCAACCGGCGACGCTGACCGTTCCGCTGGCGCCGCCACCGCCACCGGCTGCCGTGGCTCCCAAGGCTCCCCCGGCTCCCGACAGGCCGCGCCAGACTCCCGTCCCCAGGCGCGCCGTGCTGGCAGTGGTGGCGCAGCCGGGGGCAAAGCCGGCGCCATTCTCCGTTGCTGAAAGCGCAGTCGCTTCTGCCGATGAGAGACCGGCGGTGGCGCCGGCCTCCGCGTCAGGCAACGTGCCGGTCCCGGTCTTCGCAGCGCATTATGATGCCGCCTACCTGCACAATCCGCGTCCCGCCTATCCACCGCTGTCGCGCCGTCTCGGCGAGGAAGGCAAGGTGCTGCTCAGGGTTCGTGTTAGCAGGGAAGGCCAGCCTGCCGCGGTCGACCTCGAAAAAAGCAGCAATTTCGAGCGGCTCGACGAAGCCGCGCGCAACGCCGTCGCCCGCTGGCGCTTCGTGCCTGCACGGCGCGGCGACGAGCCCGTCGAGGGCTCGGTGATCGTGCCGATTGTCTTCCGGCTGGAAGGTTGAGCGGGTTTGAAAAAGCCGGTCCGGAATTGACGACGGGGACCGAAGTCCCCGCCGGCTATCTTTGGTAACAAGGCTCTAGCAGCCCCGGCTAACCGTTTTTAGGCGGCAATAGCAAAATGCTCATCATTGGCATTTATGGATTTGCTTCATTAACGTCGATCGCCTGACGAGTTGCCTGCGCACCTTTGCCCGCCCTGTCGAAACCGGTACATCCCCACCTAAACGTATTCCGGTACGCTTAGGTGGAGATGAGGGGAGTCGAACCCCTGTCCAGAACGCCTCGAGATTGCCGGAATTACAACCATGGGAAGGATGGTACAGCGTTGGATCGCGTCTTTCAATCAACTTGGCCTGCCGAATTGTTGTCGACTTGTAACCGCCCGCCCCCTTCGCTCAGCGGGCGCACCAGTCCCGGCGGTCGCCCCGGCCGAAAGGCATCGACTGGCGCTCGCTCAGGCTCGCGGTCGTGCGGACCTTGCCGCTCTTTCCGTCGAAGAACACGTTGAAGCGCGCCGGTTCGTTGAAGTCGTCGCACCAGCGCCATTCCCAGACCAGTTCGTCGCGCGCGGCGAAATATTGAGTCCAACCCGGGAACGGCGGGCCGATGACGCGCAACACGTCCTCCTGGGTCATGCCCTCGCGGAGGCGGGCGAAGTGCTTCGGCACGAGGACGTTCTCGATGCTTGCGAAGTAGCCCCTCGGGTCAATCCGCACCATGTAGGTCTGTACGCCGGCGGGGCCGCGCGGGTATGCGAGCACTTGGCCACCGTCAGGCTCCTGCCAGCGCATCGCCGGTTCGCCCATCAACTGGATGACGTCGTTGGTGCCGCTGACGCCGGGTGCGAGTCCGCGTCCGTCATAGGACGCACACCCGGCGATCAGCAACGCGCAGATCAGGACGACGATGGCTTTCATCGCAACTCTCCCGCATGATTGGCCGGCGGGCCACCGACTGCCTTGGGAACCGGTTTCACATCGGCAATCCACGGTTCGAGGCGCTGGCCGACCAGAAGTTCCGCGCTGAACCGGTCCCCGCCACCGGGTTCGCCGATACCGCGCGCCGATTCGAGCGGCCCGCGCAGCGCATGCGGTACGTGAATCCGGCCCGTGCTGATGCGGGCGACGTAGCCGGCTGCCTGCTCCGCACTGCCAACGCGACCGCGCAGGGTCGGCCGCACGGTTCCACGGAGCAGCAGGAAGCGGCGGCGGTCGGGATATTTCTCGCGCAACTGCCGGGCGTCGAGCCCGGCATCGATGACGAACAGCCGGCTGTTCGAGTTTTCCTCGCGTGCGAGTTCGTCGTTGGCCTGCCTGGCACGGTCGGCGAACTGCTTGCTGCCGACGTTGGCCGTGGCCGCTGCCGCGTGGCGACTGGCATTCTCCCGGGCGTTGGCGAGCGCCCGCTGCCACGCCGGGCCGTCGAATTCTAGGACGAGAATCACCTCGCGCGACAGTTGTCGTGTGTAGCTCCGGCGTCCGCGATCGGAACCGAGGTCGCCGGGCGCGAAACCCAGCGCGGCCATGTGCGCGGCATCGAGCCATTTGGGCGTGCCGCCATTGAACGTGTAGCCGCTGGCGAATTCGCCAGCCTCGCGGTCGCCGACACGCCAGTTCAGGTTGAGCGACAGGCCGCTGTCCTCGGCGAAACGCAGGCTGCGCCAGGGCAACCCGAGTTCGCGCTCGCTCAGGGTCAGCGCGCTCTCCGGGGTCGCGGAACGGTTCCACCAGACGCCGCCCAGCGCCACCGCGTTGGTCAGCACGATCAGCGCGATGCCGATGGCCAGGGTGCGGCCACGTGTCCATTTCCTCATGACGCGCCCTCCCCTGCCGGCGACCGGAACGTCCGGCGCAGCCGCTTGAGGATGAGCAGGATCAGCACCGCGGTCAGGCCGACCACCAGGAAGAACAGGTACTTCGGCATGATCTCCCACCACCACTGGTAGAACTTGGTGTACAGGAAGATGACGAAGAAGACGATGCCGGT
>DAOMFF010000061.1:0-7325 GCA_035429665.1 Azonexus sp. | reverse complement strand
TTCAGCGGCGATCTTGACGTCCCGGTTTTCGCGTGCGGCGCGGCGAATGAGGTCGGTCAGCACCGGATCGCCGTAGCTTTGCCACCAGGCGGCCTCCGGCTCGACCTCCGATTCCGCCGCCATTGCGAAGTGGCCTGGCACATCGACCTTAGGCTGCAAAACGGGAGTGCTGCAACCGGTTAAACCGACCGCCAATAAGATCGGAAGCGCTGCCGCCAAGGTGCCCTTGGACGGCATGAGTCGGCGCATCCGCTCCAGCGATGTCAGTCCGGGCTTCCAGTTAACGCGAGGGAGTAGCGGAATCGGTCGTCGGGGTATGAATCAATGAGAGAACAGTAGTGAAGGCGCTGGAAGTAGTCAGTGAGCCGTCGCGCTTTTCGTCGCAATTTCGTCGGCGCCGACGCGGTGCCTCGACACGCGTCAGATTGCGCAACTCCTCGACGGTGAAGTTCTGCTCGAAGAGGCGCCGGTAGGCTCCGTAAGAACCGGGCGGGGGCGAACACCCGGACGCGGTTTCCGGCAGTGCTCTGCGCGGCCGATGTCGTGGCGACGTTCGAAGCTTTCAGTAGTACCAGGACAAGCTCAGAGTCCCGAAGTCGACTTGCGGCTGCCGCTCGGTGTCGAATGTCTTGGTGAAGTACGTTCTGCCGAGGAAGCCGACGAAGCCGCGATACCTCACGGCGATGCCGATTGTGGCCACGCCAACAAATGGTTTGCTGTCGACCGTTCGGCTGTCCTTGAACATCGTGCCGTCGAGCGGAAGGTAGCGGACGACGCCGTAGCCCATGACACCGCCGGACAGCGAAACAGACCATCGATCCACCGGTCCAGCGCCGACCGTCGACGCCGCATTGAACCCCTGGCGCAGTGCTGTTCCTCCCGCCGCAGCCACCAGGTTCCAGCCGATCTCGCCGTACAAGCCGAGTCCCGCTCCGGTGAAGTAGTTGCCGAGCGCCGCACTGGCGACAGGGGCAACCCTCCATTGGGCCGACCTGCCA
This sequence comes from Azonexus sp., assembly GCA_035429665.1. Classification (GTDB taxonomy): domain Bacteria; phylum Pseudomonadota; class Gammaproteobacteria; order Burkholderiales; family Rhodocyclaceae; genus Azonexus. The sequence goes on along the minus strand of DAOMFF010000061.1, from coordinate 6,327 downwards.
AGATTCCCTTGGGCCAGCAGATAAGTGCCCATGTATCCCACGTTGAAGACGAATTCGTTTGGAAGCTGCGTGTCCCAGCCCATCGGCTTGTCGCTCCCGACGACTTGGTGGACCCACCTTTGCGTGCTCTCGGCCCGCGACGACGGGCCGACTACGCCGACCCTGAGCTGCCACGCGTGCGTCCAACGCTCTTTCCTCGCGTAGACGACGCTGTCGAGGTACAGAACACCGGCATAGGGCTGGTCGTCCAGTGGCGGGTTAGCGACCGTGATGTCGTCCGGCGTATACATCTCCTGGGCGAGGGACCAGCTCACATACGTGCGGTAACCGGGATTCCCGACAAACGGCAGGAACGACCAGAATTCGCCCCACCTGCGAATGAAGCTTCGTTCTTCGTAGGTGTCGATGGCGTTTGACACCCAGGTCACTCCGAGGCCGTTTGTATAGTTGCTGTCGGAACCGGTGAATACGTCGTTTTCCAGCGTAACCGTCCAGGTGCCGCGATAGGGAGCGGTCGACTGCGCGACGCAGTCCGCTGTGGCAAACGACAGCAACGCGATCAATATCAGCCAGACACCCGCTTTCATCGCAGGTCAGTCCCGTCCTCTTGGGTCAATTTCGATGTGAGGCAGCGGCGCGAGGGCTTTTCCAAGGATTTGGCACGGTCGGCATGTGATCTAGAGGCAGAGATGAAAAAGAGCTAAGCGCTCCGCCACGGAATAGTATAGACTATCTAGTCTATTAGACTTGTTAGTCTACCGAGCTTTCGCTAGAGACATGACGTTTTCAGATCGGCAGTTCGGCCTGCTGCCAGAAGCCGGTGATCAGCTTCGGGCGGCGCTGCATGGGCTTTACCCTGCGGGTGGCGTAGCGGCGGACCTCGTCGATCGTGGCCGCGCACAAGTTGGCCAACACGCGCTGCTTGGCGCAGCCGAAGACGTACTCGGCCGGGTTCAACTGGGGCGCATGGGTCGGCAGCCGCTCAAGCTGGATCTGCCAGGCGAGCGACTTAACGTTTTCGTACACGCGCCGGCTGCGATGCGCCGTCAGCCCGTCCCCGATGATCAGCAGCTTGCCGCGGATCGTGCGCTGCGGCACCCGCAAGAACTCGATGATCTGCGCTCGACCCGCGTGGGCTACTCCCTCAGTCCCGACTCGTCGACGAAGACGACGGTGCATCCGTCCCGTCGGGCGATTCTCTTGGCGCCGTCCAGCGATTGGTCTTCCACTGCCGGATCGCCTGCTAGTCGCGCAGCGTGGCCCGCCCCCGGCCGCTGCGAGGAAGAACCCATCTCACGCAGCAGCGTCCATAAGTGCGACGGGTTGAAGGCGTGGCCGAACGCGAGCTCGATCAGGTCCGCTCTCCGAACAACTCATCGCTCGCATGACGTTCACCGTAGCGAATCGGTTGTCAGGCATTTGCAGAAAGATCAGAAATTCGCCCTCACCAAAACATGAAGAAACCCACGATTCGTCGAGTTGCGGCAGTTGCGCTCTCGGACAGCCGTCAGCGCCTGATTCACGCCGCGGCCGAAGCGTTTCGGAAAGAAGGTTACCGCGCCAGCATTGATCACATCGCGCGAGCTGCCGGCGTATGTAGACAGACCGTCTACAACAATTTCGCCGGCAAGGAAGATCTGTTCAGCGAAGTCGCCCGCATTGCTGCCGAGGAGATCCAGACTTCCCTGGGCCATGGCGTTGGCGATGTTCGGGAGCGTCTGCTGGGCTTCGCCGCAATCGTCCAACACCGGGTGCTAAGCCAGGAAGGTCTCGCCATGTTCCGCACGCTGAGTGCGGAGGTCCCGCACCTTCCGGCATTGGGTCAGGCGTTCTTTGACAAGGGGCCCAGACAAACCGTCGACGGCCTGGTGGGCTTCTTGGTCCGCGCCATGGAGGCGGGGCATTTGCGCCGGGAGGACCCGCAGTTTGCCGCGGAACTGTTGATGGGCATGCTGATGGGCTTCGAGCATACCCGCCGTCTGTTCTGTGCCGACGCGGCCGAGGCGGCCGTGCTACCCAGGCGCGCTGAACGCATCGTCGATTGTTTTCTTCGCATCTATTCGCTTTGAGGACCGCTCCAATGAACCTGCCCAGACTCCCTGCCGCCGGTTTGCTCGTGATCTTTCTTGTTGCCTGCAGTCCGGGCGGCAAGCCGCCGGCAGGCGGTCCAGGCGGGGGCACGCCGCAGGTTTCCGTCATAACCATTCAGCCGCAGAAGGTTACGCTCTCCACCCGGTTGCCGGGGCGCACCTCGGCTTTCCGCGTCGCTGAGCTTCGGCCGCAGGTCAATGGTCTGATCCAAAAGCGGCAGTTTACGGAAGGCGCGCAGATCCGGGCGGGCGACGTGCTCTATCAGATCGATCCGGCTCCCTACCAAGCGGCGCTGGACAATGCTCGCGCGGCGTTGGCGCGTTCCGAAGCCAATCTTCCCGCGATCCGCGTCCGTGCCGAGCGCTTCAAGGAATTGCTCGCGGACAAGGCCGTCAGTCAGCAGGATTTCGATGACGCCGCCGCGGCCCTCAAGCAGGCCGAGGCGGACATCGCGACCTGGAAGGCGCAGATGGAGTCCGCCCGTATCAACCTGGCCAATACGCGCATTACGGCCCCGATTTCCGGGCGCATCGGTAAGTCCAGTGTGACCGAGGGAGCCATCGTCACGGCTTACCAGCCGACGCCGCTGGCGACGATTCAACAGTTCGATCCGATCTATGTCGACGTGCCGCAGTCCAGCAACGATCTGTTGCGTCTGCGTCGACGGCTGGAGGAAGGCGGCTTGCAGCAGGGGAGCAAGGAGCGGAACAGAGTAGGACTGGTTCTGGAGGACGGTCGGAACTACGCCCATCGCGGAACCTTGGAATTCCGCGATGTCTCTGTGGACGCCAGCACGGGATCGGTGATCCTGCGCATGGTCTTTCCCAATCCAGAGGGCGTGCTCTTGCCCGGCATGTTCGTTCGGGCGACGGTGGAGGAAGGCGTCCTCGAAGCGGCGCTCCTCGTTCCGCAGCAAGGTGTACTGCGAAATCAGAAAGGCGAGCCTTACGCCTTTGTTGTCGATAAGGAAGGCAAAGTCGGCATGAGGATGCTGACTCTCGAACGCGAGATCGGGAACCAGTGGTTGGTGACGTCAGGGCTCGCCGCCGGCGATCGGGTGATCGTTGAAGGCGTGCAGATCCTGCAGATGCAGCGCCCCGGCACGCCCATGACGGTCAAGGCCGAGCCCTTCCAGGCGCGCGCCTCCCCGGCGGTCGGCGCACCACAGGGTGACGCCCCCGCTCCGAACGGCGCGGCGAATTAGCAAGGAGCGGCCTCAATGCTGTCGAGATTCTTTCTCGCCCGGCCGGTATTCGCGTGGGTGATCGCCATCGCCATGATGGCGGCGGGTGTGCTGGCGATCCATAACCTGCCGATTGCCCAATACCCGCCGATTGCACCGCCAGCCATCGCGATCAACGCGTTCTACCCGGGTGCCTCGGCGGAAACCGTCGAGAACACGGTCACCCAGATCATCGAACAGAAGATGACGGGGCTGGACGACATGCTGTACCTGTCGGGCGTCAGCTCATCTTCCGGTGCGTCGCGCATCGAGCTCACCTTCGCGCCGGGCACGGATCCGAACGTCGCCTGGTCGAAGGTGCAGAACAAGCTCCAGCTCGCCATGGCCAGCCTGCCGGCCGTCGTGCAGCAGCAGGGGGTCAAGGTCAGCAAGTCGACCCGTAACTACCTGTTGCTCGTCGGCCTCATCTCCGAGGACGGCAGCATGAGCGGTGAGGATCTGCGTGACTACGCGCAGTCCAACCTGGAAAAGGTCCTCTCGCGCGTGCCGGGTGTCGGTGAAGTGGAGAACTTCGGCTCACAGTACGCCATGCGCGTCTGGGTTGATCCCGACAAGCTCACCAGCTACAGCCTGACCGTCGAGGACGTGATCGCGGCGCTCAGGGCCTACAACGTCGAGGCCTCCGCCGGCCAGCTGGGCGGCGCGCCGGCCGTGCCGGGCCAGCGCATGAATGCCGCCATCGTCGTGCAGCACCTGCTGCAGACCCCCGAGCAATTCGCCAATATTCCGATCCGCAGCAATGCCGACGGCTCGGTGGTGCGCGTCAATGACATCAGCCGCACCCAACTCGGTACCGAGCGTTACGACATCGAGGCCAATTTCATGGGCAAGCCGACCGCCGCGCTGGCGATCCGCCAGGCCGCTGGCGCCAACGCCCTGGAGACGGCGGACAACGTTCGCAACAAGATGGAGGAGATGAGCCGTTATTTCCCGCCGGGCATGAAGGTGATTTACCCCTACGACACCACGCCCTTCACAAAGGTCGCCATCGGTGAGGTCGTCAAGACGCTCATCGAGGCAGTCGTGCTGGTGTTCCTGATCATGTGGCTGTTCATGGGCAGCCTGCGCGCCACCTTGATTCCCACGATCGCCGTGCCGGTGGTGCTGCTGGGCACCTTCTTCGTCCTGCTTCTGTTCGGCTTCTCCATCAACATGCTGACCATGTTCGCGATGGTGCTCGCCATCGGCCTGCTGGTCGACGACGCCATCGTGGTGGTGGAAAACGTCGAGCGCATCATGAGCGAGGAAGGGCTTCCGCCGTTCGAGGCCACCGCCAAGTCCATGACGCAGATCACGCCGGCACTGATCGGCATCGGTGTGGTGCTGGCGGCGGTGTTCCTGCCGATGGCCTTCTTCGGCGGTTCCACCGGCGTCATCTACCGGCAGTTTTCCGTGACGGTGGCGGCGGCCATGCTGCTGTCGGTGGTAGTGGCCCTCATCCTGACGCCGGTGCTGTGCGTCACCCTCCTGAAGCCCGTGCCCAAGGGGCATGAGCCCTCCGAAGCCGCCATCCGGTTCCTGCGCCCGTTCTTCCGGTGGTTCGACCGTGTCTTCTTCAGGTTTCGCGATTGGTATGTCCGCGCCGTTGGCCATGTCCTGGCGCGGCGACTGCGGTTCGTGGCGGTTTACGTGCTGATCGTGGCGGGGCTGGGCTTGCTGTTCATGCGCATGCCTACGGCCTATCTGCCGGACGAGGACCAGGGCATCCTGATGGTGCAGGCGGTGCTGCCCACCGGCTCGACGCTCGAGCAGACCGAAGCGGTCATGAACCAGATGCGCGACTACTTCGCCCAGAACGAGCAGGCAACGGTCGATTCGGTCATGAGTGTTGCGGGCATCAGTTTCGGTGGTGAAGGCCAGAACGTCGGCCTCGGCTTTGTCAGGCTCAAGGACTGGAACCTGCGCCAGCGTCCCGACCTCAAGGTCAAGGCGATCGCTGGACGGGCGATGGGTGCCTTCGCGCAGATCAAGGGGGCGATGGTGTTCGCCTTCCCGCCGCCGTCGGTCATCGAGCTGGGCAACGCCAGCGGCTTCGACTTCCAGTTGCAGGACCGCGGCGGCCTCGGCCATGAAGCCCTGATGAACGCGCGCAATATGCTGCTCGGAATGGCGGCACAGGATCCGCGTCTCATGCAGGTGCGCCCCAACGGCATGGAAGATGCGGCCGAGTATCACATCGACGTCGATTGGGACAGGGCGGGTGCCATGGGCGTACCCGTGAGCGCCATTCACAACACCATCGCTGCGGCCTTTGGCGGCGCTTACGTGAACGACTTCATTCAGGCCGGACGGGTCAAGCGCGTCTATCTGCAGGCCGATGCGCCACTGCGCATGCTGCCGACGGATCTGGAAAAGCTCCAGGTGCGCAATGAGGAGGGCAAGATGGTGCCCTTTACTGCCTTCGCCAGCGGCAGCTGGGTGCAAGGTTCGCCGAAGCTGGAGCGCTTCAACGGGTTCCCGTCGATCAACATCTGGGGCAGCCCGGCCCCCGGCTACAGCACGGGCGACGCGATGCGAGCGATGGAGGAACTGGCCGCGCGCCTGCCGCAAGGCTTCGGCTACGACTGGACCGGCCTGTCCTACCAGGAGCGCATGGCCAGCACCCAGACCACTCTGCTGTATGCCTTCTCGCTCTTCGTCATCTTTTTGTGTCTGGCGGCGCTGTACGAGAGCTGGCCCATTCCGATCGCGATCCTGCTCACCTTGCCGCTCGGGGTGATCGGCGGCGTGGTCGCGTCCAGCCTGCGCGACATGCCCAACGACGTGTATTTTCAGATCGGCATGCTGACCACGCTGGGGCTCACGACGAAAAACGCGATCCTGATCATCCAGTTCGCCAAGGCGCAGCTCGAGGCTGGCATGGGATTGATCGAGGCGACGCTGGAGGCGGCAAAGCTGCGCCTGCGCCCCATCGTCATGACGTCGCTGGCCTTCGGCCTCGGCGTGCTGCCGCTGGCGCTGGCAGGTGGCGCGGGCGCCGGCGCGCAAACCGC
>DAOMFF010000060.1:0-7397 GCA_035429665.1 Azonexus sp. | reverse complement strand
TGCTGCCGTTCTCGACCCAGTAACCGGCGGCGCCGCGCGAGTAGTCGCCGGTCACATAGTTGACCCCTTGGCCGAGGAGTTCGGTGACTAGCAGGCCACGGTTCATTTTTTTCAGCAGGCCGTCGAGACCCAGTTCACCCGGCTCGATGATCAGGTTGTGGCTGCCGCCGGCGTTGCCGGTCGTCTGCATCCCCAGCTTGCGCGCGGTGTAGGCGCTCAGGAAATAGCCTTGCAGGATGCCGCCGCTGACCACCTCGCGATCGCGGGTGGCGACGCCGTCGCTGTCGAATGACGCGCTGCCGAGGCCGCAGCGGATATGCGGGCGCTCGCTGATGTTGACGAAATCGGGCAGCACGCGCTTGCCGAGGTGCTCGATGAGGAATGAGGACTTGCGGTAGAGGGCGCCACCGCTCGCCGCATGCACCAGGCTGCCGAGCAAGCCGCCGGCAAGCGTGGCCTCGAACACAACCGGAAAATCGCCGGTCCTGACCTTGCGCCCGCCAAGGCGGGCCACGGCGCGCTCGGCGGCAATACGCCCGACGCGCAGCGGGTCGTCGAGCTGGGCGGCATCGCGATGTGTCGTGTACCAGTCGTCGCGCTGCATGCCGTCGTTTTCGCCGGCAATCACCGAACATGAAATATAGTGGCGCGACGTCGGGTAGCCGCCCATGAAGCCGAGGCTGTTGGCCGCGACGAATTGCGCCTGCTGCGTCGAGATCGACGCACCCTCCGAATTGCTGACCAGCGGGCTGGCGGCGAAGGCGGCCTGCTCGCAACGGCGCGCCGTCTCAATCGCATCTTCCACGGTCAACGCCCACGGATGATACAAATCCAGATCGGGGCAGTCTCGGGCCAGCAACTCGGCGTCGGCCAGACCGGCGCAGTCGTCCGCGGCGGTGAAGCGGGCGATGGCGAGCGCCGCCTCGACGGTCTCGCGCAAGGCCTGCGGCGAGAAATCGGAGGTGCTGGCGTAGCCCTTGCGCTGCCCGCAATAAACCGTGACGCCGACGCCCTTGTCGCGGTTGAACTCGATGGTTTCGACCTCGTCGCAGCGGACGCCGACCGACTGGCCGAAGCCCTCGGAAACATCGACTTCGCAGGCGGTCGCACCCTTGTCGCGGGCATGTTTCAGGACATCCTCGGCCAGTTGCTGCAGCGTGGCGAAAGGGTAGGAAAAGCTGGCAACTTCGGGCATGAATCGGGCGTCCGGGCGGGAAAGCCGCTATCATAGCAGCCCCATGCCACCGACCTTTGCCATGCACGACGAAGATTTCTCCGACGGCAACGAGCGCCCGTCCAAGACCCGGCAGAAGAAGGCAATGCACGAACTGCGGGATCTCGGCGCCGAACTGGTCGAGCTTTCCGCTGGTCAGCTCAAGCGCATCGACCTGCCCGAAGACATCCTCGCCGCCGTGCGCGAATGCCAGAAGATCACGGCCCACGGCGCCCACCGGCGGCAACTGCAGTATCTCGGCAAGTTGATGCGCGGCGCCGACGATGCGCCGATCCGCGCCGGTCTGGCGCTGATTCGCGGCGAATCGGCCGCCGAGACGGCGCGCCTGCACCGCCTCGAACGCATGCGCGCGCGGCTGCTCGAAGACGAGGCGGCACTGTCCGACATCGCCGCCACCTGGCCCGGCGCCGATCTCCAGCAGTTGCGCCAGTTGCGGCGCAATGCGCTCAAGGAGCAGGAGGCCGGGAAACCGCCGAAGAGTTTCCGCGCCATCTTCCAGGCGCTGCAGGAAGTCGATCAGCAGGGAGCAACGCATGGAAAGGAATGAACAACTGGTCGTCGGCCTCGTCTCGATCAGCGACCGCGCGTCGACCGGCGTCTACGAAGACAAGGGCATCCCGGCCCTGCAGGAATGGCTGGCCGGCACACTGACGACGCCGTGGCGCGCCGAAACGCGGCTGATCGCCGACGAGCGACCGGCCATTGAAAACACGCTGATCGAACTGGTCGACCGCAGCAAGTGCCATCTGGTGCTGACCACCGGCGGCACCGGCCCGGCACTGCGCGACGTCACGCCGGAAGCGACGCTCGCCGTCGCCGACAAGGAAATGCCGGGCTTCGGCGAGGAAATGCGGCGGATCAGCCTCAACTTCGTGCCGACGGCGATCCTGTCACGTCAGGTCGCGGTCGTCCGCAAGCAGGCCCTGATCATCAACCTGCCCGGCCAGCCCAAGGCGATCCGCGAAACGCTGGAAGGCGTGCGCAACGCCGAGGGCAAGGTGACGCATCTCGGCATCTTCGCCGCCGTGCCGTACTGCATCGACCTGATCGGTGGACCTTACATGGAAACTGACGACGCGGTGGTCAAGGCTTTCCGTCCCAAGACCGCGCTGCGCAGCCGATAGGGCGTCAAACGACCGGCGTCAGCCGATAGCGCGCCAACTCGTAGTCACTCGCGTGTTCGACCATCGCGACCGGCGCGAGTTCGACTCGCGTACCGTTGTCATTCCATTCCAGCGTCGTCCGCAGGTCGAATGCGCCGCACGGCATCACTGCCCGCACCTCACCCGGCGCGCTGCCCTCGCGGATCAGCAGGACACGGATCCCGGGAACCGCGGCATAGGTCGACGCGGCGCGCGGTTTCAGTTCGGCCGGCGTCGCCTGGCGCGCCAGGGTCTCGGCCCCTACGCGCACTTCCGATTCACCCGTGCGACGGTGGCGGCGAACGATCCCCAGCCACCAGTCTTCGCGACCTGCCTGCTGCACGGCGATCAGTGCGCCAGCCTTGAGCCAGTCGCCGGGGATGGTGTCGAGCAGGGCTCCGAAACCGCCCCGGCTGACATCTTCGATGACCCAGATAGCCGTCGGATCGCCATTGGCGCGAGTCGGCAATTGTCCGGAAAAGGCGGCGAAGGCATTGGCCAGACCATGCAGGACGATGGCACGCTGCTTGACCGGGTGTCGGTCATGGCGCCGCTGCGGCGGGACCGGCGCAAGGTAGGTAGCGAGATGGCGGACCACCGGGAGCAGCACCCGGGCGTGATAGTGACCGCCCAAATTGATGTCTGCGGAAAGGTCGTGTCCGCGCTCGAGGTCATTCAGGAGCACGTCGATTCCGGCAGGCGCCGTGCCCGGCTTGAAAAAGCGCTGGGTCGGCCTCAGCCCGACCGGCCTCCGGGCAAGCCGCCGGGGCGGTTCGGCCGACGCCAGGTCAACCCAATAGACGGAATCGATTTCGGCCACTTGGGAAAAGACGAAGCCCGGCAGGAAATGCACGATCAGTCGCTCGGCGAGATCGATTTCCAGCGGCAGCAGACTGTCCAACGACGCCGCCTGAAAGGCGACGCCCTTGATAAATTCCTGCTGCGGGCTTGTGACCCGGGGGACATTCGCATGCAACTGGATGGGGCGCGTCGCCACACCGGCATTTTCGGCCGATAGCAGCGCGGCCCCGAGGCGCCGCCAGAGTTCCTCCGTTGATTCCCCGTAATTGAACCGCTCCCACTTCAGGATGGCGACCAGCGCCGCAATCAGACGCGCCGTGAGCGCCGGCAGATTCTGCCGCAGGTGCGAACCAACCCGGTTCTTCTCGCCGGCGGAAGCCAGGCAGCGCTCGTAACTGGTAGCAAGCAAGGTCCAGAAGCAGTGGCTGGTGGTCCAGATACGCTTTCCCTCGGTTCGCGAAAGGTTCTGCGTATGCAGATAGTTCCGCTCCAGGCGTTTCAGATGCGGCTGGGCCGCGTCATCGAGGCGGCTGACCGCCTCATAGAGGCGATCCTCGGGGAATTCGAGTACACCGTCCAGCGACTCGAGCCAGCCGACGACCTCGTCGATGGCCCGGAAGGTGTTGTCGCCGGAAATCCCGTCGATGATGCGCCGCATTTCCCGCGCGTCCGCGAGCGGATGATCGACTTTCGGCCCTACGAGGCGACCGAGACCCCGCAGCTTGTTCAGCATTTCCGTTCCATGACGAACAGCGTCTGCTGCAACCGACCCAAGTTTGATTACCACGGCAGTCTGCTCCGGAGCCTACTTGCTGATGACCGCCAGTGCGGCCTCGAGGGGCGCGCTGGAAACCTGGATGATGCCATCGAGCGGATGGTTCATCTCGAGAATGACGAATATTGCCGCCGACATCGAAACCGCGCAAGTCACCAACGCAATGACCGATGTCGAGTTGAGCGGCGCGAGAAGTCCCAGGCCGACGAAGAGCTGGATCAGCCAGAATCCGAGAACGATAAGAAACACCCGCGGCAGCGGATTCTGCATCTGCTCGAACAGCAGCCAGCGGGCCCGGGCAAGTTCCCCCGCCTGGTCGATCGCTCTCGCCTGCAAATGCGTCTGTACTTGATTCCGCGGCGACAGCTTGCGGATCGCTTCCCCGAATTCGTCCAGGACCGAGGAATCGTCCCGATTGACGGAGCCGCCGTGACCAACCCTGCCCGGCCAGACTCGGACAATGCTTCCGGCCAGATTGCTCCGCAGCAACTCACGGAGCGGCTGCGCTTCCGGCCCGTAGTTCCGGAGCGTTCGATCGAGCGCGATGATCTGTGCGCCGCTCTGCGTGACTTCCGCGGTCGCCGTATCGAAAGTCGTCTTTGCCGAACTGACCAGCAGCCCGAGAATCAGCGCGACCAGCGTCGCCATCATGCCGGTGGCGATCTTGATGAGATCCTTGGTCGCATCCTCCTGGTGATGCGGCGGCAGGCGATGGCGCAGGCGCATGGTCAGCAACAACCCGCCGCAACTGCCGGCAAGGATGACGAGCGCGATGATATTGGACGACATGAGAAGCCTCGGTTACTGCCGGCGCCGTCGCTGGCGCCGGTCATGGGCGGGATTGGACACCATGAGCGGTTGCGGGTCAATCACGGCGCTGCGGTGCCTTCCGGACCATGTAGAATTCCACCCTTGACCCTGTTCCGGGATTGGTCTCATGCAGCAATACCACGACCTGATGCGCCACGTCCTCGAGAACGGCCACGACAAGTCGGACCGCACCGGGACAGGCACCCGCTCGGTCTTCGGCTGGCAGATGCGCTTCGACCTGGCCTCGAGCTTCCCGGTCATGACCACCAAGAAGCTGCACCTCAGGTCGATCATCCACGAACTTCTCTGGTTCCTGCAGGGTGACACCAACATCAGGTACCTGCAGGAGAACGGGGTGCGCATCTGGGACGAATGGGCCGACGAGAACGGCGACCTCGGCCCGGTTTACGGCAAGCAGTGGCGGCGCTGGGAAACCGCCGATGGCCGCGTCGTCGACCAGATTGCGCAACTGGTAAACAGCCTCAGGAATAACCCGGATTCGCGCCGCCATATCGTTTCCGCCTGGAACCCGGGCGACGTGGACCGCATGGCCCTGCCGCCCTGCCACTGCCTGTTCCAGTTCTACGTCGGCGGCGGCAAGCTGTCGTGCCAGCTCTACCAGCGCTCGGCCGACATCTTCCTCGGCGTTCCCTTCAACATCGCCTCCTACGCGCTGCTGACATTGATGCTGGCGCAGGTCTGCGGCTACCGGCCCGGCGAGTTCGTGCACACCTTCGGTGACGCGCACCTCTACACCAACCATTTCGAGCAGGCCCGCCTGCAATTGTCACGCACACCACGCCCGCTGCCGACGATGTCGATCAACCCTGCGGTCGACGACATTCTTGCCTTCAAATTTGCGGACTTCCGCCTCGACGGCTACGATCCTCATCCGCACATCGCCGCCCCGGTGGCGGTCTAGGCGATGATTCTTGGCGGTGACCTCGGCGGCACCAAGACCCTGCTGGCGCTGGCCGAGAGGGATGCAGCCGGCGGCATCCGCATCGTCCGCCAGCAACGCTTTGCCAGCGCCAACTATCCGACGTTCGAAGCGCTGCTCGGCGAATTCCTCGTCGACCGTCCGGCCATCGACTCCGCCTGCTTTGGCGTCGCCGGCCCGACCGACGGGCACAGCGCCAAACTGACCTACCTGCCGTGGTCGCTGGTGGCAGCCGAGCTGGGCCGTCGCTTCGGCATAGCACGGGTGACGCTGGCTAACGACTTCGCCGCCGCCGCCCACGGCTTGCCGCTGGTTGAGCCGGAGCGCATCGTCACGCTGCACGCCGGCCAGCCGATCGAACACGCCCCGCGCGTCATCCTCGGTGCCGGTACGGGACTTGGCGTCGCCGGACTGGTCTGGCAAGGCGATGGCTACCGGGTCATCGCCGGCGAAGGCGGACACATCGGCTTCTCGCCGCAGACGACGCAACAGGGCGAGTTGTGGCGCTGGCTGCTGGCGCGGAACGGGCGGGTAACCACTGAAGACATCGTCTCCGGCCCCGGCCTCGCCCGAATTTATGCCTTTCTCGGCGGTCGACCGCAGCAGCCCGATGAAATCGGCAATGCCGCCCTCGCCGATACCGACCCTCTCGCCCGTGAAGCGCTGCGCCTGTGGTTCGAATGTTATGGCGCCTTTGCCGGTGACCTCGCGCTGCACTGGCTGGCACGCGGCGGGGTCTTCCTGGCCGGGGGCATCGCCGCCAAACTGATGCCCAAGGCCGACCGTGCGCCTTTCATCGCCGCCTTCCTCGCCAAGCGCGAACACCGGCATCTTGTCGAAGACATGCCGGTCCGCCTGGTAACCGACGAAGAACTTGGGCTCAGGGGAACGCTGGCGCTGGCATCGCATTGCGGGTAGTGCCCCCGGCAAGCGGCAGCCGGGCACTGATCGCTTGCGGGCGATTCAGATACGTCGCAATACCATCACCGCCAGTGGCGGAATCGTGACTTCCAGGTTCGCCGGACGGTTCATCCATTCACCCTCGCAGGCATCGAGCGCCCCGGCATTGCTGACGTTGCCGCCCCCGTAATATGCCGAATCGCTGTTGAGGATTTCGACATAACAGCCGGTCTGCGGCACGCCAAGGCCGTAGGCGCTTTGCAGCGCCGCTGTATCGCTATCCGGCTAGACGCTGCTGGCCGCTGTGATTTGGATCGGCCTGCAGGCCCCAGTCGAGTTTGCGCGCTTCCGACCATTTGCGCTGCTGGCCGAATTCGCAGCCCATGAAGGTCAGCTTCTTGCCCGGCGTCAAGGCCTGCCAGGCCAACAGCAGGCGCAGGTTGGCGATGCACTGCCAGGCATAGCCCGGCACCTTGCCGAGCAGAGAACCGTTGCCGTGCAACACTTCGTCGGGCGGATTTTCGGTCACCGGCAACAGTTCCAGATGGGTGTAGCCCTGTTCGACGGCATAGGGAACCAGACGCTCGGCTAGTTCCCGCCACAAGTAGGGTTTGACGTTCGGGTGGCGCATCCACGAACCTGGATGCAGTTCGTAGATATTTACCGGCGCGTGCTGCCAGTCCCAGTCGGCGCGCCGCGTCAGCCAGGCGGCATCGCCCTAGACCATGCCGGCGCCGGCGTAGTCCCGCCGAGTGGTGTAAGAGCAGGAGGTGTTGGGTTTGCGGTGGGGACCCT
>DAOMFF010000059.1:6141-7425 GCA_035429665.1 Azonexus sp. | reverse complement strand
CCGGCGTTCAGCGGGCTGTCGGTATGGCAGCTGGTGCACGCCGGCATCTTGTCGTTGTTGGCAAAGCGCTGGCGGAAGAATGTCTCGCCGCGTTTGGCGGAAGGCGTGAAGCCAGCTTGCCGGGCGGCTGCCTCGGTGGCATAGGTCTGGCCGATCTGTTGCGGCGTTTCGGCCTGGGCAGCAATGCTGAGCAGCAGCAGGCATAGGGCGGGAAGGGTTCTCACCATCGTTCTCCTTGTCGTGTTCACGGAGAAGGAGTGTAGAGAGCCTGCCTTAAGGGCTTCTTAGGCGAACCTTAAGCGCGGGTTAACCGGCGGCAATGAACCCGGCGCGCTCCGCTGGGCGCGCCGTGGCCGGCGTCAGACGGCAGGTTTCAGGCAGTGTGCGCCCTTGGCCGCCGCGTATGTCCGGTCGATGATGCTGCCTTCAGCTACGGGTGGTGCAAGTTTCTCCGCATACGCCTTGCACGCGGGTCGTTCGTCGATCAGTTCCCGGGTGTACCTGGCCCTCTCTTCAAGACTCAAGGACGGTTTTTCCGAACAGGCCGCGATGGTTAGAGGGATCAGGCAGACGATGATGTAACGGGGGCTCATGAGGACTCCAGGGTGGCTCAGGCTTCCACACTACCAGAGTCGCAACGGTTTTCCGGTTCCTGAGAACTGGCAGCGGATTTCAGGGTACCGAGTAGTGCCGATAGAAAAGGTGCTTCATGAACTCGACGGCGACCAGATAGCCCAACACCATGGCCGGCAGAATCAGGAAGAACAGCGGCGGCGGGGCGACGAAGCCGAGCAGCGTTGCCAGCGGCGTAAATGGCAGGACGGTGGCAACGATGACAACGGCCAGCGATGTCACGGTCAATACGCCATGGGGTCGGCTCCTGAACGGACTGCCCCGGGTCCGGATGACGAAGATCACGAGCACCTGGGTGGCAATCGATTCGATGAACCAGCCGGTCTGGAACAGGGCCTCGCCGGCATCGAATACCTTAAGCATGACGAAAAACATCAGAAAATCGAAAAGCGAGCTGACCGGGCCGATCACCCACATGAAGTTGCGGATGAAGGCTGTATCCCAATGCCTGGGGTGAGCGAGGGTGTCGCGGTCGACGTTATCCATCGGAATCGGCAATTCCGAGAGGTCGTAGAGCAGGTTGTTGAGCAGGATCTGCGTCGGGAGCATGGGCAGGAAGGGGAGAAACAGCGTCGCCCCGGCCATGCTGAACATGTTCCCGAAGTTGGAACTGGTTCCCATCATGATGTACTTCAGGATGTTGGCGAAGGT
>DAOMFF010000059.1:1563-6041 GCA_035429665.1 Azonexus sp. | reverse complement strand
CAGGTTGGCTGCCTTGACCCTGACGGCAAGCACCGAATCGTCCATGTGCTCGATCTCGCTGCCGTTGATCACGCCGGTGACCGCAATGCCGAGCTGTTCGCAGACGTGGCGAGTGACCAGTTCGCTGTCGCCGGTGAGAATCTTGACGCCGACGCCGCTTGTCGCCAGCGCCTTCAGCGCATGCGCCGCGCTGGGTTTGGGCGGGTCGAGAAAGGCGGCAAAGCCGGCGAAAATGAGTTCGCTTTCATCGTCCAGCATGGCGTGGGGATGATCGGCTGCCGCCGGGCGCCAGGCGATGCCGAGCACCTTGAAGCCTTCGCGGCCAAGATTGTCGTGCAACGTCTTGATCTTCGCCAATGCCGGCGCATCGAGCGGCTGGGCGCCTTGCCCTTCGCCGACTGCATAGCGTGTAGACAATCGGAGTATGTCCTCGGGGGCACCCTTGACGACGAGCAGTCGCTTTTCCCCATCGTCGGCCAGGATAGAAACGCGCCGCCGCTCGAAGTCGAAGGGAACCTCGTCGATCTTCTTCCAGCCGCTGACGTCGATCTCCTTGTGCTCGAGGATCGCATCGTCCAGTGGGCTCTTAAGGCCGGTTTCGAAGTGACTGTTGAGGTAGGCCAGTTGCAGTACCTGCGCGTTGTCTTCACCCTGGGCATCGAGATGGCGTTCGAGATGGATGCGTGCCTCGGTGAGCGTACCCGTCTTGTCGGTACACAGAATGTCCATGCTGCCCAGGTTCTGGATCGCGGCGAGCTGTTTCACAATTACATGCTTCCTTGCCATGCGCTGCGCGCCGCGTGACAGTGTCACCGTGACGACCATCGGCAGCAGTTCCGGCGTCAGGCCGACGGCCAGCGCGATGGCGAAAAGGAATGATTCCAGGATCGGGCGGTGGAGCAGGGCGTTGATCAGGAACACGAATGACACAAGAAGAACGGTCAGGCGCATGATCAGCATGCCGAAGCTGTGGGTACCGAGTTCAAAGGCGGTGAGCGGCGGTTTGGCGACTAGCGAATCGGCGATCTGTCCGACTGCCGTATCGGTGCCGGTGCGGCATACCATGGCCGTGGCCATGCCGCTGATCACGGAGGTGCCCATGAAAATGGCGTTTACGGCCTGACTGATGTTCTCTACGGGTGCGGATAGCTCGCGCGCATGCTTTTCGACAGGATAGGGTTCGCCGGTCAGGAGCGCCTGGTTGACGAAGAAATCTCTGGCTTCGAGCAGGCGACAGTCAGCCGGCATGAGATCGCCGGCTGCCAGCATGACCACATCGCCGGGTACCAGGTCGCTCATCCCAATCTGCCGCAGCTGACCATCGCGCAATACCTTCGCCCTGACCGAAACCGCTTCTCTCAGCTGCTCGGCAGCCTGAGTGGCCCGGTATTCCTGATTGAAGTCGAGCGTCACGCTCATCAGCACGATTGCCCAGATGATCACGAACCCGGTCATTTCGCTCGTCAGTGCCGAGACCGCACTTGCGGCGAGCAGAATCATCACCAGGGGATTCTTGAAGTGACTCAGGTATTGAAGGACCAGTGCCCGCTCTTTTTGAACCCTCAGCGTGTTGGGGCCGTAGCGCACGGCTCGCCGCCGAGCCTCGCGCCCGCTCAAGCCTCCCGGGAGCGACTCGAGTCGCGATTGAAGGCTGGCCGACGGAACATTCCAGAAAAGCGAATCCGGATGCTCCATTACTCGTGCTTTCGTGAAGAACCAACCGCCGGACGGACCGATGGTCTGAAGGCAACCATCGGGAATTTGCGGGGCCGGCGCAGGATGCGCTGCTGCCGCGCGACAAATTGTGCCCTTTTCTGTGGGCCGCGCCAATCGGTTCGCCTGTGGGACAATGTTGCGCATGGATAGAGAAAGCGACACCGACGCCGCGGCTGCCGTTTCATGCGCGGACTGCGAGGCCTGTTGCTGCCGTCTGGAGGTCTTGCTGGCCGGCGAAGACAAGATCCCGGCGCGCTTCACGGCGGAGGATCGCTGGGGCGGAGCGGTGATGCGCCGCCTCGCTGATGGCTGGTGCGCGGCCGTCGACCGCGACACCATGCGCTGCGTCATCTATGAGCGCCGGCCGGATGTCTGCCGTGAGTACCGGATGGGAGGCAGTGACTGCATCGTCGAACGGCGCCGGTTCTTCGCCCGGCACACCGATGATCACGGTTGATGCCGGACAGGCACATTCCTGGGAACTGGACGCCGAAGTGTTCTTGCCGCCGATGCTTTCTGCTAAGCTGACCCGGATAGGGTAGTGGCGATTGGGAAAGTCCGCCTGCGAAGCCCTGTATGGCAACCTTCTGATGACCGCCCATGTTCGATAGACTACCGAAGCATTCCGCCGCCTATGTCGTGGCGATCGGGGGGCTTCTCCTGACCTGCCTTTCGTCGTGGAATGTTCGGCACGAACTGCAGACCAGCCACCAGAGGGAATTCGAGTGGGCCGCGGCGGACCGCATCCAGTCCGTGCGGGCGGTGGTCGGGCAGGGGCTTGACGCGCTTCAGGAAATAACCGCGCTGTTTCATTCGGCGCAGGCCGTTGACCAGAACGAGTTTCAGGTCTTTGCCGGCTCGCTGCTCGCGCGCCGACCTTACGTTGACAGCCTGTTGTGGGCGCCGCTACTGATTTCCCCGCGCCAGGGGTCGCAACGGACAGCCCCCGCCGGCAGCGGACCTGACGAAGTGCCGGGTGCGGGCGAACTGCGGGTACCGGTGCTTCTTTCCGCATCGCGCACCGGCTCCGGAGTGGAGCCAGGTGTCGATCTGAACGCCAGCGGTGAACTTGCGGCCCTTTTCAGGCAGGCGCGAGAGAGTGGGACTGTCGCGGTTAGCGGACGAATGAAACTCGCGCAGGCGGGCAAGGAGGCAATCCATGTCGTCTATGCGGCGTTGCCGCTCTACGCGACAGGTGAAGCGCAGCGTGCCGTCGCTGCTGGGGCACCCGGCAAGCGGCCAGATCCCCTCGGATTTGTGATCGGCATCTACAACATCGAGAAGATGATCCACGTTGCCATCAGCCTGCTCGAGCCGCGCGGCGTCGAGGTCCTGGTGCGCGACGAGTCGGGTATCGGCGACGCCCGGTTTCTCTACTTTTACGCCAGCCGGCTCGAGCCGGGCGCCGCCGCCACGGCCGCCGGCCTGCCACCGGAGGGTGACGCGGATCAGCCGTGGATGACGGCCACCATCCCCTTCGGCGATCGCGAGTGGAGCGTCACATGCGTCGCAACCCATGCCTTTCGCAGCGCCGAGGCGTTTACCAGGGCGCACTGGCTGGTCCTCCTGGGCGGCATCCTGTTCACCGCGCTGCTCAGTTTCTACCTGGTGCGCAGTCGTCGCGAACTCGATGATCGAATTCGCTTGACCCAGACCATCTATGAGCGCGAGGAACTGTTTCGCCAGTTGGCGGAAACGGTCGATGTCGTCTTCTGGGCGACCAACGCCGATGTGACGCGACTCGAGTACATCGGGCCGGCGTTCCGGCAGATCGCCGGTAGCGAGGCCAGGCTCGACGACCCCTCGCCCGCCCTGATGCTCGACATCTTCGAAGGCGATGACCGGGCAACGCTGGTCGAGGCGATCCGCCAGTTGCAGACCGAGGGCGGTCGGTTCACCGTCGTCCTTCCGGTTTCGCTTGGCGACCATGGCTTGCGCTGGCTGCGCGTCTGCGGCTTCCCGGTGCGCGAACCCGGTTGTGAGCTGAGTCGTATCGTCGGCTTTTTCGAGGACATCACCGAGCACAAGCTGGCGGAAGACGCGTTGCGCGATTCGGAAGCGCGCTTGCGTACGTTGTTCAACCATTCCCCGGACCTGATCTTCACCGTCGACCGCGAAGCCGGCATCCTGCTTACCAACCGGCCCTTCCTGTATCCGGTGGGTGGTGCCGGCGAGAAGCAATCGGAACTGATTCTCCCGCCCGATGTGCGGAATAGTTACCGGCAAAAGCTGCGACAGCTCTTCACGAGCGGGCGAGTCGAGCATTTCCAGTATGCGTCGAGCGACGACACCTGGTGGGAAATTCGCATGGTGCCGATCACTTCGGCGACTGCGGTGATCGCGGCCATGGTGGTGATCACCGACATCACCGAGAATCGCAAGCTGCAATGGCAGGCTATCCGCAACGCGCGCCTGGCCTCGCTGGGCGTGCTCTCGGCAGGCATCGCCCACGAAATCAACAATCCGAACCATGCCATCCTGACCAATGCTTCACTGCTGACGCGGATCTGGCAGGATGCATTGCCGATCCTGAACGATTACGAACAGGAGCAGGGGGCATTCATGCTGGCCGGATTGCGCTTTGCGCAGGCACGCGAGACCATGGAGCAGGGAATGAGCGACATCGGTCGGAACGCCAAGCGCATTCAGAAGATCATCGACAACCTGAAGCACCTTGGCAGGCAGGATCGCGGGAACATGGATGAGTTGGCCGACATCGGAAAAGTCCTGTCCGGGGCGGTGGCTCTGCTCGAAGCGCGTAT
>DAOMFF010000059.1:0-1463 GCA_035429665.1 Azonexus sp. | reverse complement strand
AGGTTCGCAACCAACGATGATCACGGAACGACGGTCATTATCGATCTGCCGGCTGTCACGGAGGAGTGAATGAAGGAAAGATCGTTTGCCAGCCTGCCAGTCTTTCTTGTCGATGACGAGGAGTCGGTCCTGCGCGCTAGCGCGGCGGTGCTCCAGAGTGCCGGCGTGGCCAACATCCGGATGGTGAGCGATAGCCGGGAGTTGCTGCCGGCCCTCGAGCGGCAGCCGGCGAGTGCGGTCCTTCTTGATCTCTTCATGCCGCATGTCACCGGCAACAAGCTGTTGCCCGACATCGTCCACCTCTACCCGGAAGTGCCGGTGATCGTCATGACTGCGGCGCTCGATATCGAGACTGCCGTCCGCAGCATGAAGGAGGGCGCGTTCGACTACCTCGTCAAGCCGGTCGAGGAAAGCCGGCTGGTGGCGAGCGTCCGCCATGCGCTCGAGGTCCACTCGCTGCGCCAGCAGATGGGCGTGCTCAAGCGCTATCTGCTCTCGGACTGCCTGCAAGACAACGAGGCCTTCGCCGGAATCGTCACCAACAGCCGCAAGATGCGGGCGCTCTTCCAGTATCTCGAAGCGGTGGCCGTCTCCGCCGAACCGGTACTGATTTCCGGCGAAACCGGCACCGGCAAGGAGATGTTCGCACATGCGCTGCACAAGCTGAGCGGTCTGAGCGGACAGTTCGTCCAGGTCAATGTCGCCGGCCTCGACGACACGCTCTTTTCCGACACCCTGTTTGGCCACAGGAAGGGCGCCTTCACCGGTGCCGACCAGTCGCGTGCCGGCCTGATCGCCCAGGCTGCCGGCGGCACGCTGTTTCTCGACGAGATCGGCGATCTGTCGATGGCGTCGCAGGTGAAGCTGTTGCGTCTGCTGCAGGAGCACATGTATTACCCGCTGGGTTCCGATGTCGCATGCCCCAGTGACGCGCGGGTCGTCTGCGCGACCAACTGCAACCTGGCGCAGATGATGCGGCAGAACCAGTTCCGCTCGGATCTCTTCTTCCGCCTGTCGGTACACCAGGTCGAAGTGCCGCCGCTGCGCCAGCGCAAGGAGGATATCCCGCTGCTGCTGCAGCACTTCGTCGACGAAGCGGCGGCGGCGATCGGCAAGTCCGTCCCCGAGCCATCGAACGAACTGCTCACCCTGCTGGCAAACTACCATTTTCCCGGCAATGTACGCGAGTTGCGGGCGATGGTCTTCAACGCCATCGCGTTACACCGCGCGGGTTCGGTGCTGGCCATGGACAGCTTCCGCCAGGCCATCCAGAAGCAGCAGAAGACGGGGGCCGAGAATCCGGCGGTGGAATCGTCCGAAGACCTGCCGATCCTGATCCCGGGGCGCTTTCCGACTCTCGACGAGGTCGAGGAGGCGATGGTCAGCGAGGCGCTGAAACGCGCCAAGGGTAATCAGGGCGTTGCCGCGACGCTGCTCGGACTGTCCCGCCCGGCGCTCAACAG
>DAOMFF010000058.1:0-7552 GCA_035429665.1 Azonexus sp. | reverse complement strand
GTGCTCGGCGCATCACATCCCGCCACCATCTCGTCCATGCGGGCGCTTGGGAATATCCGGAAACAAATGGGTGAAGTGGAAAAGGCACTTGAGTTGCTGTCGCGAGCGCTCGACATGCAAGCTAAAGGATCAATTCGCCCCGAAGGCTCAAGTCGCGCCGAAAGCTGACTTCATCAAGCAGTGGGGCTATAGTCGATCAGCGTTCTGGGCCACGGGTCGCCTGTTGCGGTCGACCCCGAAAAATGGCTGTTTTTCAAACGCATTGGCAAGCGGCTATGCCCTTGCCAACGGTTGTCGTGCAATTCGGGCGGGGGTTTTCAGGCCCATCGCCCGAAACCCCGGAAGATTGACGGCGATTGCGAGGCACGGGATACTCCTCGGCGTGCGACTGAATTTCCTGACCTTTGGACGAGGTGCACCCCGACATGTTGACGTCGATGAACAAGCTGCCATTCACACTCCGCGACGGCGGCGGACAGGTGCAAGCCGGTGAAGTCATGGCCCGCTGTGCTGACGGCGCCTGCGCCAAACCCGGCCAGGAATATCGGGAGGCGATCGCCGGGATGACCCGTCTGGCGCCATGCGCGCCACCCTCGCCGGGCTGAACCCGCCAACGGACCCCACTCCATGACCCGGCACGCCTTCATCGCCATGCCCTTCGGCACCAAGCCCGGCGCCGACGGTCGCGACATCGACTTCAACCGCATCTACAGCGAGTTGCTGAAGCCCGCGCTCGAAGCGGCCGGCTGCGAAGTGTTCCGTGCCGACGAAGAGCAGCGCGCCGGCGACATCCGCACCGACATGTTCCAGGAACTGCTGGTGGCCGACCTGGTGCTGGCCGATCTGACTCTGGACAATCCCAACGTCTGGTACGAGCTGGGTGTGCGCCATGCCTTGCGCGCGCGCGGCGTGGTGCTGGTGCAGGGGCCGCGGCCCACCAGCCCGTTCGATATCTACACCGACCGCAAGCTGCGCTACCGGCTGAAGGACGGCGCGCCCGACCCGGCTTTCCTGAATGAGGACCGCGTGGCGCTGACCGCGATGGCCAGGGCCACCCTCGGTGCGGCGGCGCAGCGCAAGGTCAGCCCGGTCTACCTGCTGCTGCCACACCTGCAGGAGCCGGCCTGGCGCAACCTTCTGGTGCAGGACACGAACGAGTTTGGCGCCGCTTACGAACAGTGGCGCGGGCGCATGGAAGTGGCGCGCGCCAAGTGCCGCGCTGGCGACATCCTGGTGCTGGCCGCCGAGACGCCGACGCAGGCGTTGTGGCTCGAGGCCAAGCGCGCCGCCGGCAACGCGCTGCTGCAACTGCGCCAGTTCTCGTTCGCGCTGGAGCAGTTCGAGGATGGCCTTCGCGTCGAGCCGGACGACATGGTGTGCCGCAGCAAGCGCATCGTCTGCCTGGGCCGCATGGGTCGTCACGAAGAGGCGCGCGAAGCCGCGCGCCAACTGATCGAGGACAGGCCGAACGACGCCGAGGCGCTGGCGCTGGCCGGGAGGGTGGAGAAGGACCGCTGGCAATCGCGCTGGCGCAGCGCCGATGCCACGCCGGCGGAGTTGCGCGCGGCGGCCGGCTGCGAGACCGCGAGCCTGGAAGAGGCGCAGGTGCCGTACCACAAGGCCTTCGTCACCGACCCGTCGCACCATTATTCGGGCATCAATGCACTCACCCTGCTGCTACTGCTCAAGCATCTGGGTGGCGAGGCGAGCCAGGTGGTGATCGACAACCTCGTCGGCGGTGTGCTGTGGGCGGCGCTGACGGCGCAGGAGCGCGACCCGAAGGACTACTGGGCCAGGGCCAGCTATGCCGAGCTGTGCCTGCTGGTCAACCCGCGCGATGCGGTGGTGAGGGAATACCGCGTCGTCGCCGCCGCCGCCAGGGGCGACTGGTTTGCGCTCGATTCGAGCCGGCAGACGCTGGCCTTGTTGCGCGACCTGCAGTTCCGGCCCGATGAGACGCAGGCTGCGGCCGACATGGTCGACCGCGAGATCGCGCGCACCGCACCGCCGTTCCAGCCCGGCCAGGTGCTGCTGTTCTCGGGCCACATGGTCGATGCGCCGACCCGGCCCAGGCCGCGCTTCCCGCCGGCCATGGTGGCGCGCGCCACGGCAGAAATCGAACGTGTGCTCGACGGCCTGAAAGCCGGCCCCGGCGACATCGCGCTGACCCAGGGCGCGGCGGGTGGTGACCTGATCTTTGCCGAAGCCTGCATCAAGCGCGGCGTGCGCATGCAGTTGCTGCTGCCATTGCCGGAACCCGACTTCATCGACGCGTCAGTGCTGCCCTCAAGCGATGGCGTGGCCTGGCGCGAGCGTTACTACGCGCTCAAGGCGCAGCTTGTCGAGCCGGCGCGGGTAATGCCGGTGGAGCTCGGCCCGCTACCGGCCGACGCCAATGCCTTCGAGCGCTGCAACCTGTGGCTGCTGTACTCCGCTCTCTCTTACGGCCCGGACAAAGTGCGCTTTGTCTGCCTGTGGGACGGCGCCGGCGGCGATGGTCCGGGCGGCACCAAACACATGGTCGAGGAAGTGAAACGCCGCACCGGCCAGGTGAGCTGGATCGACACGCGCACGCTGGCCTGAGTCAGTTCATACTACCGAACGGAGACCCTGTAATGAACGAAGCCCTGATCCAACGCATGCAAGCTCCCGGCCCCAAGAAGATCCTCGCCTGCGACGGCGGCGGCATCCTCGGCCTGATGAGCGTGGAAATCCTGGCCAAGCTCGAAGATGACCTGCGCGCCAGGCTTGGCCGCGGGGCCGACTTCGTACTGGCCGACTACTTCGACTTCGTTTGCGGCACCAGCACCGGCGCCATCATCGCGGCCTGCATTGCGGCGGGCATGTCGATGGCACGTATCCGCAAGTTCTATGAAGGCAGCGGCGAGCAGATGTTCGACAAAGCCTTCATCCTCAAGCGTCTGAACTACAAGTACAACGACGAGCCGCTCGCCAGGATGCTGCAGAGCGAACTCGGCAAGGCGCTGGGCGGCGACCCCACGTTGGGCAGCCCTGGCCTTCGTACCTTGCTGATGATGGTGATGCGCAATGCCAGCACCGACTCCCCCTGGCCCATCAGTAACAACCCCTTCGCCAAATACAACCAGGTCGCGCGCAAGGACAACAACCTGCGTCTGCCGTTGTGGCAACTGGTGCGCGCCAGCACGGCGGCACCGACCTTCTTCCCGCCCGAGGTGGTGACCCTTGCCGAAGGCACGCCCGATGCCTACACCTTCATCTTTGTCGACGGCGGCGTGACAACCTACAACAACCCCGCCTTCCTGGCGTTCCAGATGGCCACCGCGGCGCCCTATGCGGTGAACTGGGCCACCGGCGTCGACAAGCTGCTGGTCGTGTCGGTGGGCACCGGTGGCGCGGCCAAGGGCGCAGCTCGACCTGAAGGCGGCCAACATGCACCTCCTCTACAACGCCAGCACATTGCCCGGTGCGCTGATGAATGCCGCTGCCGCGGGCTGGGACATGGCCTGCCGCCTGCTCGGCGAGTGCCGTTTCGGCGGGCCCATCGACCGCGAGTTCGGCAGCATGCTCAGCTCGCCCGGCCAGCCGGCCAACTCGACCACGCCCAAGCTGTTTGCCTATCTGCGCTACGACCCCGACGTCACAGCCGAAGGCCTGGCTGCATTGGGCCTGCCGGACATCGACGCGCAAGCCGTGCAGGAGATGGATTCGGTCAAGCACATGCCCGACATTCAGCGAGTCGGCAAGGCCTTCGCCCGGCAGCATGTGACCATCGACCACCTGCGCGGCTTTTGCTGACTGTGCACAAGTGAGCGACGCGATGAAATACAGCATGCTCAATGACGACTGGGAAGTCAGTGCTGACGGCACCCGCTTTGAGTCTCCGGCCCTGTCGGATGTGCATGACGAACAATGGCTGCTGTTCTCTGACCGCTTCCGCAACGGGTCTGTCGAAGCTGACGTGTCTTTGATTGACGCCAACAAGACACGCAATGGACTGGTCTCGATGGAAGCCGATCTGGTGTTCCGTTACAACGGCCCCGACGGCTTTTATTACGCCGGCACGAGCGGCTTCGACACCAAGTTCTTCCTCGCCAAGGCGCTGCCGGGGCCATACTACCAACTTCGAGAATATATCGGCCGGCGCAGCGCCGTGAAGAAGGGTAAAACCTATCGCCTGCGCGTCACCTTCAATGGTGGCCAGATCGTTCTGTACGAAAACGACGTGCAGCAGTTGCTGCTACGTGATGATTCGTTCGCGCTCGGGCAGGTCGGCCTACGTACCTTTCGAACCCGCGCGCGCTTTGACAACGTAGTAATCCGGCGCGACGTGCCTACCTGTTTCCTGATCATGCCGTTTGCCACCGAGTTGGACTTCGTGCACCGCGTGATCGCGGACGTGGTCAGCTCGTTCGGCATCCACTGCATTCGCGCTGACGAGGTGTACCTTTCGCGCCCGGTGATGGAGGATGTCAAGCAGATGATCGCCGGGGCCGATCTGGTGATCTGTGATTTCACCGGCCGCAACCCGAACGTTTACTATGAAGCGGGCCTGGCCGACGCTTGGCGCAAGGATTGGATTGTGTTGTCGCAGACCAGCGAAGATATGACCTTCGACGTGCGCCATATCCGCTCGATCCGCTACAGCAACACCATGGGTGCCGACATTCGCCTGCGTGATGAGTTGGCCCAAGCACTGCGCGCGCTTGGCTATTTGCCGAGTCAGGATGCGCCTGTTGCATTGCCTTCGGCTCGGAAGCTCAAACGGAAGCCAGTTGACCGGAAGCCTGGGCAACCGTGACTTGAAACCAATGGGGCCAAGGACATTTGGCCTTTCGATCCATTCGAAAATGCTTCGCCGCCTTCGGGGGAGGTGAGTCGGCGCCTGTTGCGGTCGACCCCGAAAACTGGGCGATTTTCAAAGGCCGCCACGGCGCGGTCGATGCTCGCTTCGCGCAGCAGGTGCAGGGTCGGATAAGGCGCGCGGTTGGTGTAGTTGTCGATGTCGTCGGGGTCGCTGTCGGCGAACTCGTAGCGCGGATGCAGGCTGGCGATCTGGATGATGCCGTCGAGTTCCAGGCGGCGGATCGCTGCATCGGCTGCGGCGAGGAAAAATGGAAGTCAAGAAAATCGCCCATGACCGCGGGGTGGATCAGCAGCATGGTGTCGAGCGTTTCCGGGTCAGCCGCCGCCATCCGGGTATGGCGACAACGCCTTTCATCGGGGTCCCAGATTGTGGACAGCCGGAGTATGTACAGCGGGTGTGGTGCAGCTTCCCGATCGCGGAATCCCGCGCCGTTCGCATGCCGATGCGCCTTCCCCCGGCCTGCATTGGAACGGCCGAGTTCAAATATCAGGGCTGCCGCGCGTGAAATATTTCGGCTGCAGTGCAGCGATCAGCCAACCCATGCCCAGGGCCAGCAATACCGAGGTGATCTCGGCAGTGCGGCCGGGCAGGTAGCGCTGCGCAAATTCGCAGGCAAAGGCCAGGATCGCCACGGTCACCGTCATCCCGACCAATGAACCGCCATTGCGTGCGGCACTCCAGATGATGGCGCCAAAGCAAAGACACTCGAACGCCACCGTGTTCACCACCGCTTCGATCGAGCCCGACAACGAGGAGGAAAACGGCAGCCAGTGCATCGCGCTGGGCCGGTCGTTCCATTGCGGTGGCCAGATAGCGTGGAGCAGGTAGGCTGCGGTGGCGATCGCGAGCAAGGTCCACAAGCGCGGCCTTTCCTCCATCCGATCGATGCCCTGCCACACCGCGGCCCCCGCCGCGATGCCCAAGACCACGGCCAATCCGGGCGCCTGGTTGATGATGACGAACTTGCCGCCCAATATCGCCAGCGTCGCGATGCCCGCCAGCAGTCTGGCAAGGCGCTCCTCAGCCACCGAGCGAACGAGATGGGCCAGCGCCTCCAGTCCGATCACCGCCACTGCCATGTGCAGCAGCATGCGGCGTGGCTGCCACAGATCCTGTTGCCACAGCGACTTCACGTTGTAGGCGACAGATGACTGGTCGAGCGTGGGTATGAAGGGGTACAGTTCAGCCGCCACCCAGAGCACGACCATCACGAGCGCAAAGCGATCGGCGACATGCGGGTTGAGGTAGCGCCGCGACAGCCGGGTCAGGCTGTTCCCGGAGATCATCCCGGCCAGCCAGCCAGCCGCAAACCCCAGCATGTTGAAGACGATATCGGACAGCGCCGGGGTGCGTGGCAGGAATTTCTGCAGCCACTGCAGGATGCCGGCAACGATTAGCGTGATCGGGAACCAGGCGACAAAACCTGCCCGCTGGCGGCCCTGGCCATGGTAGTGCCAGGCGAGCAGCCAGCCCAGCGGCAGGAACAGGATCACGTTCTCGACGACGTCGACCAGACCCAGCGGTGCCCAATAAATGAAGTCTTGCGGCTGCGCGAAGTTCCAGGAAAACGGATACAGTGACCCATAAACGATCAATGACAGCAACAGCCCGACGGCGATCCTGTGGTTGCGTCGGCTTGTGTCGGCCGGGTGTCCTGCTATAACTTTGGGTTCCACGCGGGTTTCTCGTATTGGTCGAGGCGCAGTGACGGTTTCACGGCAATGCACTCATGCTCCATGAATTTCACCACGTTCCCGGCATCGACCGCAACAATCAGCGCGAACTGTCATTTTTGCCGGTTCAGGGTGGCAAGCGACCGATTGTTCGCGTCTGCCGTGATGGGTGACCAGGCAACTCCACAACCCTGCAAGGATCCGGCTACGGGCGACGTGCGTGTCCAACCCGTTTCCCATGTTGACTGCCTCATGTACTGCACACGTCTCCGCTGCGGGCCGTGTAGTATCGCAAGGCCCACAGACTGCAACTGGCGCGGGAATGTTTTCGTTTCCGCTTTGCCGTCGTAATCTGATATAAATCGTGTTTTCGTGACTGTGAGTCGGACAAGTTTGTGGGGGTTAAAATGTCGAGCAAGAATGACCTGTTCAGAACTATCAATGCGCGATCTCCCGGCATTGTCGAGCAACTCATTACCGGCTGGGGAAGTCTGCAGTTCAGCGAGTATGTCAATGACCTGCTCAAGGATGCGCAGAGGAGTGCCAAGCCGCAACTCAAGGAAGACGTAATCTCGGCTCTGGCAGCACTGCGGGCCGAGCATGACCGTGAGTTCCCGCAATTCGCAATTCTGACCGAGGACCTGGTTGTGGAACGGCTCGAGCAGACGCCGTATTTCCAAACGGTAAATGCGAAATTTCCGCGAATTGCGCGGCGCCTTGTTGCGACCTGGGGTCACGCCGCTTTCGGTGAATATATCAACGACTTGCTCAACGACAACCGGGCGGGGCGGCAAGGGTTTCCGGAGGACATCATGCTCGCCCTTTTCAAGTTGTCGGAGGAACATGACAAGGAGTTCCCGGAATACGTCCTCAAGATTACGGATATCTGGTCGCTGACCAACAAGATCTACTGACCGTTCCGGGTTGGCTCCGGCCAGGTACTCCAAGCAGGGTGGTCACAGGGAGACGACATCTCCCGGCCACTACCGGTCGGCTGGACGAAAGCGATAAGCATGCGCGCGAACGCTCTGCC
>DAOMFF010000057.1:2648-7616 GCA_035429665.1 Azonexus sp. | reverse complement strand
CAGGAAATCCTCTACGACCAGCCGGCCATTGCCAAAAACAAGCTGCGCATCACCGGGCCGTTCACCGTCGAGGCGGTGCCGTTCCCCAGCGTCAAGGCGCTGGACGAGGCCAGCGGCCCGGCCGAGGCCGACGCCAGCATCGCCCGCACCGGCGAATCCGGCCGTCAGCACCAGTGGCGCGACGAATTGTTGAAGGCGGGCATCCGCGGCAAGGGCGGGCAGATGCTGAAGTTCGCCGAACTGGAGACGCTGCCCTACGATGCCGACCTGCGTAACCTGCACGCGATCGGCCATCTGGATTCGGGCGAGCGGGTGGTGGTCAGCTTCGGCCCCGAACATGCGGCGCTCGAGCAGCGGCAGGTGGCGAACGCCCTGGCCGAGGCCGGCAACCTGTTCCCGTTGCCGAAGATGATCGTCTTCTGCGCCTTCGCCTTCGACCCCGAGGCGGCGAAGGACATCGACAGCCTGAAGGGCATCGTCGCGCTCAAGGCGCAGATGAACACCGACCTGCTGACCGACGACCTGAAGAAGGCGCGGTCGAACAACCAGAGTTTCTGGCTGATGGGCCAGCCCGAGGTCGAGGTGCGCCGGCGGCCCTCACCCCCGGCCCCTCTCGCGAAGGGCGGGGGGAGCAAGGCGTGGTACGAGGTCGAGGTGCATGGCTTCGACTACTTCGATACGGTCAAGGGCGAACTGGTGTCGGGCGGGAAGACCAAGATCGCGATGTGGGCGCTCGATACCGACTACGACGAGCGCAGCCTGTTCCCGCGCCAGGTATTTTTCCCGATGGCGGGCAAGGGCGAGGGCTGGGAAAAACTGAGGAAGAGCATCCGGGCGGAACTCGACGAGGCGCAACTGGAGAAATTCCACGGCACGGTGAGCCTGCCGTTCGCGGCGGGTGACAACCGGAAGATCGCGGTGAAGATCGTCGATGACCGGGGGATCGAGTCGCTCAAGGTGATTCCGCTGCCGTGAGTGATGCGCGATGAGCAAGCCGAATTCCCTGATCATCAATTCGCCGTTCGCGCGGCCGACGCATCACTGGCTGCGCTCGGGTGAGCGCAAACTCGACCTGAAGGCCGGGCGGCGGCCGGCGGGCTACGAGGTTTTCGACACGCGCCACAACACGGTGCGCGGCGTCGAACTGGAACTGGTCAATCGCATCCGCGGACGGGTGGATGAATGGCGCGCGGCGGATTGCCCCGGCATTACGTCGGTGACGCGGCGGCTGCTCGAACACTGGCGGGACAAGAGCGACGGCGTGCGTACCCACGCCTTCTATTTCTGCCAGTTGGAGGCGATCGAGACGCTGATCTGGCAGGTCGAGGCGCCGCCGGAGTTCAAGCAGGGCATCGCCATCCCGGGCGATGGCGGGCCGTGGCAGCGCATCTGCTGCAAGATGGCGACCGGCACCGGCAAGACGACGGTGATGGCGATGATCGTCGCCTGGCAGGTGCTGAATGCGCTGGCCTACCCGAAACGCAACAGGGATTTCTCGCGGGCCGTCTTCGTCGTCGCCCCCGGCTTGACCGTCAAGGAACGCTTGCAGGTGCTGTTGCCGGGGCATCCGGCAAACTACTACGACGAGTTTTCGCTCTGCCCGAACGAGGCGCTGCGCCAGAAGCTGAACCAGGCCGAGTTGCTGATCGAGAACTGGCACGGCCTGATGCCGAAAAAGGAGGTCGACCGCTCGGTGGTCAGGAAGGGCGCCGAGAGCGACGAAGCCTACGTGCGCCGGGTGCTCGGCAAGCTGGCTGGTTTCAGGGATCTGCTGATCATCAACGACGAGGCGCACCACGCCTACCGGCAGCGGGCCGAAGTCAAGGTCAGCAGGAAGGAAGCGGAAGACCTCGGCATCGATCTGGAGGAGGCGACGCGCTGGATCGAGGGGCTGGATCGCATCCACAAGATGCGACGCATCGCGCGCTGCTTCGACCTTTCGGCCACGCCCTTCGCGCCCTCGGGCAAGACCAGCACCGAGTCGGCGCTGTTCGAATGGGTGGTGTCCGACTTCGGCCTGAACGATGCGATCGAGGCCGGGCTGGTCAAGACGCCGCGCGTGGTGATCCGCGACAACGCGCTGCCCAATACGCAGACTTACCGGAGCAAGCTGTACCACCTCTACCGCGAGCCCGAGGTGGCGGAAGACCTGAACCGGCGCGGAGCGGCGCCGCACGAGGCGCTGCCGCAGATCGTCCAGGAGGCCTACACGCTGCTGGGGGCGGATTGGCGCGCGGCGCTTCTCGATTGGCGAGCGAGCGGGCACAGCTCGCCGCCGGTGATGCTGACCGTCTGCAACCGGACCGAGACAGCGGCGCGCGTGGAGCACTACTTCCGTCAGGGCGATGCCTTCTGGTCGGAACTGAAGGCGCCGGAACGCACATTGCGCGTCGATTCCAAGGTGCTGGACAAGGCCGAGGTCGGCGAGACGGCGACGGCCGACAAGGATTACGAAGAGACGCTGAAGGCGATCGTCGCGGCGGCGGCGATTCCGGCGACGCTCAAGCAGGATTTGCTGGCGCTCAAGAAGGAAGAATTGCTGCGGGCCATCGTCGACAGTGTCGGCAAGCGCAATGCCGCCGGCCAGGATTTGCAGAACGTGATTTCGGTCGCCATGCTGTCCGAGGGCTGGGACGCGAAGAACGTGACGCACATCATGGGGCTGCGCGCCTTCACCAGCCAGTTGCTGTGCGAGCAGGTGATCGGCCGTGGACTGCGGCGGGTGAGCTACGAAATGGAGACCGTGCTTTGCCCGGATGGCGTCGAGCGCGAGTTGTTCCTCCCGGAATTCGTGAATGTCTTTGGCGTTCCTCTCTCGATCTTCGACGATACCGGGGGCGATGGTAAAACCCCGCCGCCGAGGCCCAGCAAGCAGATCGAGGCGCTGGCCGAGCGCAACGCGCTGGAGATCAGTTGGCCCAACGTCCTGCGTGTGGACATCGTGGTCAAGCCGGTGCTTGCGGTCGACTGGGAAAAGATGCCGATTCTCAAGATTGATCCGGCACAGATTCACGTCAGCGCCGACCTGGCGCCGGCTCTGGGCGGTGCGGCCGATCTGTCGAAGGCGGTGTCGATCGACCTGGCGAAGCTGCCGGAGGAATTCCGGCCGCAGCGTTTGCTGTTCGTTGCCGCGCGCAAGGCATTCGCGGAAATGAAGCCGGGCTTCACCGGCGGTGCCGAGTACCTGATGGTGCAACTGATCCGGCTGGCCGAGCAGTTTTTCGACTCGAAGAAGCTCGACATTCCCTCGCTGTTCCATCAGGAGCCGCTGCGCAAGCGGATTCTGATTGCGCTGGCGATGGACAAGATCGTCCAGCACGTTCTTGCCCATGTGCATGAACTGAACGTCGAGCGCATGGAGCCGGTGTTCGACCAGGAGTTTCCGATCGGCTCGACGCGCAACATGCGCACCTGGTACTCGACGAAGCCGTACCTGGACACGACCAAATCGCAGATCAGCCACGTGGTTGGCGACAGCACCTGGGAACACTACACGGCCAACGTGCTGGAGGGCATGGCCGAGGTTGTCGCCTATGCCAAGAACGATCACCTGGGGTTCCAGATTCATTACCTGTGGAACGGCAGCCGGCGACGCTTCGTGCCGGATTTCATCATTCGCCTGCGCAGCGGCAAGACGCTGGTGCTGGAGATCAAGGGCGAGGATTCCGATCAGAACAAGGCAAAGCGCTCGGCCCTCGATGCCTGGGTGAAGGCAGTCAACGCGCGCGGCGGGTTCGGGGTCTGGTGCTGGGATGTGGCATTCCAGCCGGCGAAGATTCAGGACATCGTGATTGCGCACACGGGCTGTGATGCGCCGACAAGCATTTTCGACCAGGGATGAGATGCCCGCGCACCTGCGATTTCCCTGAAGCATGAGTTGACCCGACTGGAGCGAGGTTTAGAATCGTCGCCAGTAATGGAACTTCGGCAGGTGAGCGGGTAGGGGCAGTTCCCGGGATGCGTTCGCGTCTTCGGTCGATTAACCGGGTTCGTGGCAACGACGGAGGAGAGCAGATGTTATCCACCAACTCCATGGCGGCGCTGTTCGGCAAGTCGCCGTTCAAGCCGCTGCAACAACACATGCGGGTCGTCATCGAATGCATTGGCGAGGTGCCGGCGCTGTTCGCGGCCCTGATTGAGGGGAATGAGGCGCAGATCGAGGTCCAGAAGGAGAAGATCTTCGCCAAGGAGGGCGAGGCGGACACGATCAAGAACGAGTTGCGCAGTCACCTGCCGAGAAGCCTGCTGCTGGCGGTCGACCGGCGCGACCTGCTGGAGTTGCTGGCGATGCAGGATACGATCGCCGGCATTGCCCAGGACATCGCCGGCTTGCTGGTCCAGCGCAAGATGGAGGTTCCCGCCGCGATGGCCGAACCGCTGATGAGATTCGTTACCCGCTGCGCCGAAACCTGCGGCCAGGCGCACAAGGTCATCGAGGAACTCGACGAGTTGCTGGAGTTGGGTTTTCGCGGCCGCGAGGTCGAGCGGGTGGAAGCGATGATCGTTGAACTGGGCTGCATGGAGAGCGATACGGACCTGATGGGCATTTCCCTGACGCGGACACTTTTCGCCCAGGAAGACAGTCTCAGTCCGGTGTCGGTGATGCTCTGGTACCAGTTGATCCACTGGCTGGGCAATCTGGCCGACTACGCCGAAAAGGTCGGCGACCGTCTGCGTCTGATGGTCGCCCGCTGACGACGGGAAGTCGCGGAACAGGGAATTCGCTTTGCAGGTGTTGTCGAGGCTCCGCGGTTCGCCTCTTCATTTCAGCAATTCATCGGCATGGGGCGTATCGTGGGGATTATTGCGCAGCACTCGACAGTGTTTTACATCATGGCCCTTGCCTTTGGCCTCTGCGTTTGCTGGGGCATGGGCGCCAACAACGTGGCCAATGCCATGGGCACTTCGGTCGGTTCCGGAGCCCTTACTGTCAGACGGGCACTGATCCTGGCGGCGGTCATGGAGTTT
>DAOMFF010000057.1:0-2548 GCA_035429665.1 Azonexus sp. | reverse complement strand
ACCATCGGCAGCAAGATCACCCAGCTGACGCCGACCCGCGGTTATGCAGCCACCGTTGCCGCCTCGATTGTCGTCGTCGCTGCTTCGGGAATGGGCCTGCCGGTGTCGACCACCCACATCGCGGTCGGTTCGGTGATCGGGGTGGGTATCGCCCGCGGCATCGGCGCGCTCGACATGCGCGTCATCGGCGGCATCATCCTCTCGTGGTTCATCACGGTGCCCGTCGCAGGCATTCTGGCGGCCATCATCTTCCACATCCTGCGCGCAGTTTTCGGCTAGAATCCTCCGGAGCTTCTCCAGACGGCGGCCTGACGGGCCGCCGTATTTCCTTCGAGTCAAGCGTGAGTCATGCCGGATCTGCCAACCGAGCCCATCGAATCGCTGCAGAATATCAAGGGGATCGATTTCCCCGCTGACATTCGCTTCCGCCAGATTCTGGTCACCGGCCCCCCGGGCGCCGGCAAGAGTACCCTGATCACGCGTCTCGGCGGCTGGTCGGAGGAGGGCTATCTGGACCTGGCCAAGAAGCATTGGTGGCGGTCCGAAATCCTTTCCGTGCGGCCGCGGGAGATTCACCTCGGCATGCCCTTTCAGGGCCTGGGCGACGCGGTGACGGTTTTTGACGCCGAGTTCTACGACCGCGATCCGGTCCCGGCGATCGATTTTGACCGCATCCAGCTGCCGCCGTGCAAACGTTTCTTCTTCAATGTTGACTGGTATCACCGCTACGTCTTCGAATTTCTGATTCCGCCGGCGGAACTGGTCTTTGAGCGCCGCGCCGAGCGGGCGCGGCACAGCACGCACGTGGTGGACAAGCAACTCAGCCGGGAAATCTGCATCGTCCAGCACGAGGCATTCCTGCGCCTTGCCGAACATCTGCACCGGAAGGGCTTCCACGTGTATCTGCGCGATTTGATCGAGAATCCGCCCCGGCGTTTCCTCGACCCGCCGGCGCAGCCATGAATCTGATTGCCAACCGGCGGCCGATAACGGTCTCGCGGCTTCTGGCTCCCCTGAAGCGAATCCTGACGCGACTGGGGGCTGGCCCTGGCCATGAAATCAGGCTGCGCAGCAACTACCGGCTGGGCGACATCAAGGTCCGGGTCTCTTTCGATCGTGCGCCGATCGAAATCACGCTTGGTCAGGATGACAAAAAACTCCATCTCTATCCCGAAACCCGGATCGACGAGCGGGGGAAGGTCAACAGGACGGGCAACTTCGTCATCGTCGATCCAGCCGCCAAACCCGACCGGATCACCGGCTTCCTGCGCCTGACGCCGAGAAGCTGGGTCTCGCTGGGGTCGGGGGACCGGATCCAGCAAGCGCTGTTCAACTATCCGGATGCGGTTGACGAGGAGCACCTGGTCATCATCCAGGGCACGGAATCGCTGGTCTTCCGCAATCTCAGCGACGCCGGTTCGACCATCGGTCGTTTCGCCAGCGATGCGCGCGGCACACGGGAAGGCGCTTACCGCCGCTTGCGCGATATTTTCGGCGGCCCGATCGAGCGGTTGCCCGCCGACGAAGCGCTGGCGCTGATTGAAAAGGTCAATGAGGTGATGCAATACGAGGCCTATCGTCCGCGCAGCGATTGGGGCACTCCCGGCGGACTGGTGATGCTGCCCGGGAGCCTGACCCCGATCCTGGTCGCCGACCTGCATGCGCAGGTCGACAACCTGTTGACCGTGCTGAGCCAGAACGCTTTTCTCGATGCGCTCGAGGATGGCAGTGCCGCCCTGATCATTCTCGGTGATGCGGTGCATTGCGAGGAAGACGGGAAACTCCGCGAGATGGACAGCTCGATGCTGATGATGGATCTGATCTTCCGGCTCAAGCTGCGTTTTCCGTTGCAGGTGTTCTATGTCCGCGGCAACCATGATTCCTTCACCGAGGACATCGCCAAGGATGGCGTTCCGCAGGGCCTGCTGTGGGCCAAGGAACTGGTCGCTCGCCGGGGCCATGCCTATCGCAAGGCCATGGAGGATTTCTATCGCCTCTTGCCCTTTGTCGTCGCCTCCACGGATTTTCTCGCCTGCCACGCGGCAGCGCCGAAAGAGAATGTGACCAGGGAGATGCTTGTCAACATCCACCGCCACCCGCAGCTCGCCATCGAACTGGTCAACAACCGCCAGTTGCAGCCCAGCCGGCCCAACGGCTATGGCCGGGGTGACGTC
Organism: Azonexus sp.; assembly: GCA_035429665.1. GTDB lineage: Bacteria > Pseudomonadota > Gammaproteobacteria > Burkholderiales > Rhodocyclaceae > Azonexus. The sequence goes on along the minus strand of DAOMFF010000057.1, from coordinate 374 downwards.
AAACGCTTTCGCCGCACGCTGGACCTCCAGAAGCACACGACTTTCGTCGTCGGTCATACGCCGTTGGATGGCGACAGCACGATGTGGCTCAACATCAACGGCATCAAGAACCACCACGTGCTCTACAGTGCCCGCGTCGGGCAAGTCGGTGTGATCACCCGCATCGGCGGGGTGATGGTGCCGCTGATCTACCCGGTTGATGCGGTGACCGCGCTCATCAAGCAGATCAAGGACGAGCCGGACTGAAATTCCGTGCCGGCTTCATGAGCCCCGGACGGTCTCCGTCCCGGCCGGAACGGCTGCCAGCCGTTGCACGATCAGACTGCCGATCATGTCGCCCTCGACGTTCACCGCGGTGCGCACCGTGTCGAGGA
>DAOMFF010000056.1:3804-7677 GCA_035429665.1 Azonexus sp. | reverse complement strand
GCCGCCGACCAGTACGGCGAGCGCCTGCGGCGCGCCGGCCTGCCAGGTGTCGCGTGGCGGGCGCGGCAGTAGCGGCTCGAAGCGGGCCGGCACGTGTGAACGGGAGATGCGCGCAGCGTCGTCGGCCGGCCAGGCGTTCAAGCCCTGCAGCGGGTTGCGGTTGGGCAGATCGGGGTCGCCGACGGCCAGCCCGCCGGGCCAGCGGCGGCCGGCTTCGGCGCGCAGCGGTGCGGCGACGGTTTGCTCGAAATTCGTGTCCGGCACCCAGGCCTGGCCGCCAGACAGCGCATGGCGCAGCGTGGCGCCGAACAGGCCGGCGCGGCAGCGGCGGGCGGGCGGGTCGTCGCCGCCGCAGCCGTCGCGCCACAGACGCTGGGTCAGCGCGAAGGTGTTGGCGCGTTCGGTGGCGTTGTCGATGGCGTAGGGAATGTCCACGCCGCGCTCGGCCGGGATGCCGTAAAAATGGTGGCCGCTGGCGGCGAGCAGGGCGGCGGTTTGGGGATTGGCATTGGTTTCGTCCCACAGCGCGCGCGAGAAGATCGGCGCGCCGTTCTGGTGGCAGGCGAAGCACAGCGTGCGGTTGGCGTAGACCACCTGCGGCCGGCCGCCGGCCCGGTAGTCCTTGACCAGCTGGAACTCGAAGCGGCCGGCGGCCTCGTTGTAGCTGATGACTTCGAGCACCGCCGATTTTTCCTGGTAGCCGATGTACAGGCGGTCCTTCAGGTAGGGCGCGGAATTCGAGGCCGGCTGGGCGTCGACCGCAACCACCACGCGCGGATAGGCGAAATAGTCGGGCGCGGCGGCGGTGCGCTGCAGCGAGCGGCCGAGCGGGATGAGGACGCGCTTGGCCGGCGGCAGCGCGCTGCCTGGGTCGGGCGCCAGTTGCGCGTCAAGGCGGGCGAGCAGGGCGGCGAAGGGGAAGGGGAGTTCGATGCGGCTCTGGCCGTTGCGGTCGACGGCAAAAAACTGGTCGAAAAGGGAGCGGCCGGCGGGCGGAAGGTTGTCGCCGGGGACGGCCGGGTCGATGACCCAGGTCGGTCCCGGGGAGGCGGTTTCAGCCGCTGCCCACATCACTGCTCCCGGCCCGCAGGCAAGGGCCAGCAGCCCGGCCGCGAGGGCGTTGCGCAGGTTCATGGCCGGCTTCCATGGCAGGTCTCACGGTTTGGCGGCGGCGACGACGGTACGGGCCTGGGTGCCGGGCCAGCAGTCTTCCTGCACCTTGCCGGTCTTGACGAATTCCTCGCGCGCCTTGTCGTCGGTGGCCTTGTCGTAGAGGGTAAAGTTCAGCGCGAAACCGCGATCCAGGTAGGCGCGGCCGAGGTAGAGGCCGGGGCGGATCATGCGGATCTCGTCGCGCACCTTGAGGCCGCGGCGGCCGGCGAGGAAGTCCGGGCTTTCCTGGTAGCCGGGGATTTCGTCGCTGAAGAAATAGTCGATGATGATCGACTCGCGGCGCGCGTCGAGCAGGCTCTGGCCGCAGTAGAGCTTGGCCGGGAAGAGCAGCCAGGTTTCCTTGCCGCCGTAGCTCATCTTCTTCGGTTCGCCCTCGACCAGCCCGATCTTCTTCAGGATCGACAGGTCTTCGATGCGGTTGCGCAGCACCCGCTCGTCGCGGAAGAAGACCTTGCCGCGCCACAGCGCTTCGCCGATGTCCTCGATGACCAGGCCCTTGAGATGCAGCGCGGTGCCGGTGAAGCCGCCGACGATTTCGGAGAGCCGGAACTTGCCGCTCTCGCCGCGCGGCAGCAGGATGCGGCCGTCGAAGGCGCCGTCCGGGATCGGGCCGGCAGGCAGGCGGGCGTAGATCTGGTCGAGCTGTTCCTGATCCAGCTTGGCCAGCCAGTCGGGCGTGATTTTCGCCAGTTCGGCCGGGGCGATGGGGTATTTGTAATCAACCTGGGCGAGGTCCAGCTTCGACTGGTAGTTCTTGTCGTAGGGGGCGAAGCTGACGTTGGGCGCTTCCGGCGGCTTGCTGCAGGCGGCCAGGGTCAGGGCAACCAGCGCGATCAGGCCGGTGCGTTGGGTGAAGGTGGGCAGTCGCATGATGTGATCTCCCGTGGCCTCAGAGGGTGGCGAGGAAGGCGGTGAGCGCCTTCTTGTCGGCATCGGAAAGGTCTTCGCCGAAGCGGTGACCCTCGTTTTCGATTTCCTGGGTGCAGGTTTCGTAGTTGGCACTGAGGAACTCCCGCTGCTCGCGCAGGATGTCGACGAAGCGGGACGGATGCTTGAGCACTTCATCGGCGATCGCCTGCAGCGTCGCCACCTGGGCCTTCTTGCCGGCGGCGTCGAGCCTGGCCGGGTCGCGCTTGGCGAGGAAGAGATCGCCGATCAGCTGCTTGTGCTGCAGCCCGTTGAGGAAGCCGGCGCTGGCGCCCTCGGGGATGCGGACCTGGCCGAAGCCGCCGAGCGGCTTCTCGGTCTTGCCATCGAGCGGGCGGATGCCGACGTCGATGATCAGGTCGGCATTGGTCAGGGTGCGTTTCGTGCCGCGTTCCTTCGGGTTCAGCAACTCGTGCATCGAGCGCTTGTAGAGCTCGAAGCGGCCATCCACCGTCGGGTCGTAGCGCAGGCATTCGGGCTGGCTGGCGAGCAGCTTGCCGTCGCGGTCGACGTAGCGGGCGCGGTGAAAATCGTTGTCCTTGTTGGCCGGGTTGCCGCAGATCTCGGGGCCGATGGCGTTGTTGTGCATGAACGGCGCGGTGGCCCAGACATTGACCAGCGAGATGTTGCGCATGTAGCCGCGGCCGCCGTCCTTGAGTTCGGTGCGCTCCGGAATGTCCGCCACTACCGGCCGCTGGTGCACCGTGTTGGAGGCGTATTCCATATACAGGTGGCCGACCTCGTGGTTGGAGTGCAGGGACCGGCAGCGGAAGGTGCCGACCTCGGTGACCGGCGTCGACTGGTCGTTGCCGAGGAAATCGGCGCGCACCTTGCGCGGATGGGCGTCATTGGGCGCGGCGAAGTCGCGGTTCTTGAAGGCGCCGCCGGCGCTTTCCGGGATGCTCGAATGGCAGCGTGCGCAGTTGTCGGCGAAGACCGCCTGGCCGCGCGCGACGGCACCCTTGCCGAATTCCTTCTCGAGATCGGCGGCGAGGTCGGCCGGCAGATAGACGGCCGCCGGATTCTTCGCCTTGCGCTGGTTGGCGCGGGCGGCCTGGAGATCGGTCTGGTCGGATTCGGCCGAGGCGAAGAAATCGAGCACGTTCTGCAGCCGGTCCTCGACCGCCCGGAAATTCGGGCAATCGCGCCGGCACTGGGCGATGTTGAACGACGTCTGGCCGAAACCGCGCTGTTCCGGGTCGACCTGGCGCATGTCGGCGAAATGATTGACCCAGCACTGCTCGGAACACGAGCCGATGTTGAAATAGACGCGCTGGATGGCTTCGAGGGCGCCGATCGAATCCTCGCCGCCCTTCAGGATGTGATGGACGCCGGGCAGGACGACCTTCTGGCCGCCGAGGTAAACCGTCGTGGTGTCGTCCTCGCGCGTGCTCTTCTGCCAGCACTTGCCGTCGCGGCCCGGTTCGCACCAGCATTTGTCTTCATCTTTCTCGCTGCCGCAGGTGGCCGCCTTGCGCCATTTGGTGACTATCTCGCCCTTGAATACCGGGCGCTGGGCGACGTTGATCAGCGCGTTGATGGTGCCGGGGTTGTTGATCTGGTCGTGCGAAATCGCCGAAGTGTCGGTCACCCCCGGCCGGGCGTGGGCGAACATCTGGTATTCGAGGCTGCTCTTGGGCATCCCGGAGCCGAGCAGTTCGGACATCCGGGTGTACTGGTTGCCGATCAGCCCCTTGATGTTTTCCCATTTCGGGTGGGCCGGGTCGGCGGGCGGGTTGAGCGGGTCGAAGGCGATGTGGCAGGAGCCGCAGG
>DAOMFF010000056.1:0-3704 GCA_035429665.1 Azonexus sp. | reverse complement strand
GCCGGGTCGGCGGGCGGGTTGAGCGGGTCGAAGGCGATGTGGCAGGAGCCGCAGGTGGTGCCGATCAGGAAGGGCGGCTCGACCGAGGCATCGGCCAGTTTGCTCACCCGCTGGTCGGATTCGATGCCGGTGGCGGCGGCCTTGGTGGTGGCGAAGCCGGACCAGTTGGCGTTCCCGCCGTTGAGGGCCTGCCATTTGGCGGCGTCGAAGCGCGGGTTGGGGAACTTGCGCAGGCCGAGGGCGCCGGTCGAGGTGCCGAAGCGGAGATCGCAGGCGGAATGGCGCTGGTCGACCTTGCCGCCCTGGCTGTGCGGGTCGTCGGCGTCGAGTGCGGCATCCTTGAGGCCGCAGGCCGGATCGACGTAGCCGGTCTTGCCGACGTACTTGAGCAGCACGTCGTCGCCCGGACACCAGTCGAGCCCGTAGGTTTCCTCGGCAGTTTTGGCCGGACAGTCGGGCGCGCCCGGCTTGCAGCAGGCCGGGTCGTTGATGATGCCCCAGGCCCAGAAACGGTCGTCGCGCTGGTCGGTGCGCAGCACGCGGAACCAGTCGACGAGGACGCCGATGCGCTGCTGGAAGGTGTAGGTGTGGAAACGCTCGTTGCCGCCGGTGGCCTTGAACCAGATCAGCCGCCCGACGCATTCCGACTCGTTGAGCCCCTCGCGGGCGCAGGCCTCGAAATAAGGCGCGTCCTGGTCGACTGCGGAGGCCTCGGGAGTCGGCCTTGCGGGCGGCGGTGCCGTTGCGACGGGGGAAGCATTCTGGGCATGGACCTCGCCCAGCGGGCGGGTGTCGATCTGATACACCCCGATTCCGGCGGCGATGACAATTGCCGCCACGGCGGCCAGCGGAGTACGTTTCATGCGTCTTCTCCTGTCGGACAAACACATTCAACGCCCCATTTCATCCTTGGTCAGCTTGAGCCGACTCTTTGCTTTCAGATGGATGAAACCTTTCTGTCGGGCGAGTTACGCATTTCTTATAGCAAATCCGTGCCGTGTTGTCGACCAGTCCGAAAATTCATGTAGGGACCAAGTAATTCTACTTTGTCAGACACTATTGATCCGGCCCTGTGAAGTTTGAATCATGAGGCGGCGGCATATTTGACGAATGGATCCTGAAAGTAAGTCATGACCCGCTCCGGGTCTTGTTCGAGTTTTGTCATATGGTCGATGGCCGCTGATTTCAGTTTGGCCTTGGTGCGTGCCGGCACCTTGGCGCCGATGGCGTGCTTGAGGTCACCATTGAGCCGCTCTTCAGGATTCAATTCGGGGCTGTAGCTGTGCAAATAGAACAATTCGATCTTGTCCTGGCGCGCTGCTGCCCAAGCCTTGACGGGCTTGCTGTGATGAACCCGCAGGTTGTCGAGAATCAGGAATACCTTTCGGCCGGCGTCCTTGATCAGCGCCGCCAGAAACTCGATCAGCCGGTCCGAGTTGAAAGCCTCATCGATGATCATCCAACGTGCCTGCCCCTTGTTGGTCACGGTAGCAATCATGGAAAGTTTCTGACGGATCCTACCGACGACAAAGGCAACCGGGGTTTTGCCGGCCGGCGCATAGCTGCGGCCCCGGACATCGGTATTGACCAGGGCCGTTTCGTCACCCCAGTGGATTTCGGCCCCTTCGGCTTTGGCGCGCTTCTCGATTTCCGGGTACTGCTCATCGAGCCAGGCTTGCACCGCTTCCGGGCGTTGCTCATAGGCGCGGCGGATTGGCTTCTGAGGCGTGAAACCCCAGCGGGCCAGGTATTTGCCAACCGACCGGACATGCAACTTGATGCCGCATTCGCGCTCGATCAACTGCATGACGGCGGCTCGATTCCACAGGGCAAAGTCCATCTTTAGCTGTTCCGGTCGCTTGTCGCAGATGATCTGCCGGATCGTTTGTTCCTGGTCGGCCCCCAGGCTGCGCCCGCTGCCCGGCTCTCGACCGCGCGGTGCCGGGCGAATTGCCGCAATCCCACCCACCTCATACAGATCGATCGCTTTGCGTACCGTCGGATAGCTCAACCCCGTCAGTTCAACAATGCGCATCACCCCATGGCCTTTGCGATGCAGACGAACGACCTGCTTTCGCCGCTCGTGCAACTGCTCCAGTGTCTGATTTCTTGCGTCTTCTTTGTCCATCCACCAGTAAACCTGAAAACCACAAAATATTCAAATATTATCGGGCCGGATTAATAATCCGGTTGGGCCGGCTAGCAACGCCACCTTATGTTGCGAAGGCATTGAAAGTGAAGGGTGGGAGAGACCGTGAACCTACTGGCGAAAACAGCCCAATGTCAACGCCTTCAGCAAGTGAAATGTCTTGGCGTGCAGTTCGAGAGGAACGCTCCGCCCACGGCTTGGTTCCTCGTCTCGCATACCACAACAGAACGTTGTGATAAGAAAGGGGCCACCCATTAGCCGGCCCGTGTCAAGCGAGTAAGCAATCCCTTGGCGGCGTAAGCCGCCAGTCTCTTGGCTTCTTCACACCTCCCGCGCAACCGCTGACCGCATCCGTTTCCTCAAATTATGGCTGCGAGCGAATCGCGCCCCAGCTACCCATCAGGATCGAGCGATCAGCGCACATACGGTCGTCTGCCATCTCGCCGGCTGAATCAGCCGCGCCGGCCGTTGCCCGACTTGGCGACCTTGATGGCCTGAGCCGGCGCAGCCGGCTTCGCGGCGGCCGTCTTCGCCTTGACGCCCGTGGCGGTTTTCGCGACCTTGGACGGGGCTGTTGCGCTGTCTGCGGCGGCCAGCCTGGAGCCGCCTTTCTTGTTGTCCTTGGCAGCAACCTTGGTATCGGCTGCCTTGCCCTTGGCGGTCTTCTCGGGCTTGCCCGCGCGAGTTGCGGGCGTTGCTGCCATCTGGGGCCTCGCAGGTGCTTCGGGCTCGACGATCTGCGGCAGGCTGGGTTCCGCACCCATGCTGTCCAGGTCGTCGGCGCCCTTGCCGGCCGGCACCAGCAGGGTCGAGCCGCCGGCCAGCCTGATCTTGCCGCTGAGACCGTTGGCGCGTTGCAGGTCGGACAGCGTAATCCCGAAGCGCGGCGCGACCTGGTCCAGCTTCTCGCCGGACTTCAGCGTGTAGGCCTGCCATTCGGTAAGCGGTTCATCGGTCTTTTCCAGATTGCGCTGGAAAGTGGCAAGTTTCTCGGCCGGCAGGACAACCGGCGTAGCGGCCTTCATCACCGGGCGGTTGTGCGAGGGATTCAGCGCCAGGAATTCATCGACCGACATGTTGGCGAGGCGGGCGGCAGTCTTGACGTCCATCGGCCGGGGAGTTCCGACAGTCGCGAAATAGGGGCGGTTGATGATTTCCGGGAGGCCGAGCTGGATCATCAGGACAGGGTTGCTGAAGATGTTCTTGAGCGCCTGCAATTTGGGGACATAATGCCGGGTTTCGTTCGGCATCGTCAGGCTGGCATAGTCGGTCGTCAGGCCGCGCGCGGCATTCTTCTCGATTGCCCGCTTGACGGCGCCTTCGCCCCAGTTGTAGGAGGCCAGGGCGAGGTGCCAGTCGCCGTGCATTTCGTAGATGGTCTGCAGGTATTCGAGGGCGGCGTCGGTCGAGGCAAGGACGTCGCGGCGTTGATCCTGCCACCACGTCTGCTCGAGGTTGAAGCGCCTGCCGGTGGCCGGGATGAACTGCCAGAGGCCGGAAGCGTGCGAGCGCGAGTAGGCCATCGGGTTGAACGAGCTTTCCACCATCGGCAGCA
>DAOMFF010000055.1:6279-7692 GCA_035429665.1 Azonexus sp. | reverse complement strand
TCCTCGACGCGGATGCAGCCGTGGCTGAAATCGCGGCGGTCGCGCTTGAAGAGTTGCGGGGTCGGCGTGTGGTGGAGGTAGATGTTGTCTCTGTTGGGAAAGATGAACTTTATGTCGCCGAGCGCGTTCCTCGCGCCGGGCCTCTGGCGGATGCGCATTTCGCCGCGCTCGACCGCATCCAGACTGGCCTCGGAATAGCCGCTGACAACCCGGCCATCGCGGCCAACGAATTCGAATCCCTGCTGATCGAAATAGCCCGGCTCGCGGCGCAGCTTGGGCAGCGTTTCGCCTCTGGCGATCGACGGCGGGACGTTCCAGTACGGGCTGAACTCGACATACTGCATTTCGGCAGCGAAGATCGGCGTGCGGGTCTTGTTGGCATTGCCGACGATGATATTCATCGCAACCTTCATCTCGACCTTGCCGTCGCGAACCTCATAGGCGCGCACGCGGAACTCCGGAATATTGACGACGATCGCGCGCGGCGCTTGCAGCAGCGGCGTCCAGCGCAGGCGCTCGAGGGCCAGCTCAAGTTGCCTGACCCGAGCTTCGGGAGTGACATTGAGTTGCTCGAGGGTGCCCTTGCCAACAACGCCATCCGGCGTCAGCCCGTGGCGCTCCTGAAACGACTTGACGGCGTCGACCAGCCTGCCTTCGTAGCGTGCCGGAGGCGCACCATTGGCGGGCAGGTCGCCGAGCACCTTCAGCCGCTGGCTCAGGACCGCGATGCCAGCATAAGTTTGCCCGGGCTGGAGCTTGCCGTCGGCCGGAGTCGGCAATGCCTTGAGCCAGGCCGGATTCCCCGACAGGAGCCGGTAGCGGGCGAGCACTTGCCTGAGTTCGTGGTATTGAGCGAGCTGGGGCTGCGCGCTGCGCACCGCTTCTGGCAGCCGGTCGTCGGCAATTGCCGAAATCAGCAGGGCATCGGGGTCGAATCCTGGCCTGGATACGCCGCTGTAGTTCTCGTCGAGTTGCTGCGGGTCGATGCGGCCGTAGTGCAGATCGGCGAGATAGCGCCGCGTTGCGGAAGTCAGCGACCGCTCGAGTTGAATGACCGTGTCGTTCGCCGGAGCGGGGCCACTGGCGGCATTTTCGATGGCATTTCGCAGGAGATCGGCGCCATAGTCGTTTGCATTCAGGCCGTCCTCGGCGGCACTTGCCAGAAGGTCGGCCGCCTTGCGCGCGGTGGCCGTCGGACGCCCGTCGCTGAACCAGAGTAGCGCATTGGCTGCAAGCGCAGGCTTGGCGCTGACGATTGCCAAGGCGATGGTCAGGAGAATTGCTGAGAGATGCCATTTCCCGAAACGTCCGGCGGGGGGCGAGGCTGGCGGTGACGGAGTGCGGGGCATGTGGTTTCGGGGGATGCGGATTGCCCCGCATTATGTACCATTGGCAAAAGCTCCGGACAAACCG
>DAOMFF010000055.1:0-6179 GCA_035429665.1 Azonexus sp. | reverse complement strand
TACCATTGGCAAAAGCTCCGGACAAACCGTGGTATTCAGGCGTCGGGGGCTGCAACTATGAAAGACGTCTCTTGTTGACTAATCTTCGATCCATTGTGCCCGAGAACTTTTCTGCGCCCGCTTCGCCAACCGTCGTGCGGCTGGAAACCTTGATGCTGTCGGGGTCCGGCGTGTGACGACGGCCGGCTTGCTGACGGTCCACGCCAACTTCGGGGAAGGCCGTCTGAGGCACGTCGATGTCGATCTCCGGCGCCCGCCGGTGGCAAAGCTCTTTATCGGCCAGTCGCCGGAAGCGGTGGTCAGGACCGTGCGCTGCCTGTACACGATCTGCGCCCAGGCTCAGCGGGCGGTGGCGCAGGCGGCGCTGGCGGCAGCGGCGGGCGAAGCACGCGAGGCGGCCGACGACGCCGGGCTGTGGATCGAGATGCTGCACGAAAACCTCTGGCGCCTGCTGCTCGACTGGCCGCCGGCGCTTGGCTTGCCCCCGGCGCAGGCAGCGTTCATCGCCTGGCGCGCGACCCGGCAAGGCGGTAGCTGTGCCGAAGCGAGCCGCCGCTTGCTGACCGAGGTTCTTCACGGCCTCGCTGAAAATTGCCTCGCCAGGCTGGTCGACCGCAACAGCGACGCGCCCTGCGGACCAGTGGCGCTGACGCCTGACGAATGGCTTGCCGGCTGCAGGGAAAACGGCGATTTCGTGCCGGCGATGAGCCAGCCGCAGTCGATTGGCGCGGCTTATCGCCGGCGCATCGCCGAAGTCGAACGCGCGACCGAGGCGCTGGCCGCCGCTGCTGCCTTTCCGCTGGCGGCAGCCGGGGGTAACGGCTGGGGCGTGGCGCAGACGGTGACGGCGCGCGGCGTGCTCACCCATGCCGTGCGCCTCGAGGCGCGCACGGTGACGCAATATCGGGTCACGGCGCCGACCGACGTCTTCTTTGCCGACGCCGGCGCGCTTTCCGGACTGCTCGCTGGCCGACGCTTCGCCTCGTCGGATGAGGCGAAGCGGTCGCTCCACCTGGCTGTGCTGGCCCTCGACCCTTGCCTGCCCTATGTGCTGGAGGTCAACGATGCATGAAATGTCGCTCGCCGAGGGCGTGCTGCAACTGGTCGAAGAAACGGCGATGCGCGAAAACGCACAACGGGTTAAGCTGGTCGTGCTGGAAATCGGCCGCCTTTCGTCAGTGGAGCCGGAGGCCCTGAGGTTCTGTTTCGAAGCCGTGGTCGACGGTAGCATCGCCCACGGGGCGGTGCTGGAGATTGTCGATGTGCCCGGTGTCGGCTGGTGCATGCCCTGCGGCGAGTCGGTGGCGATGGACGAGGTTTTCGGCGCCTGTCCGAGGTGTGGCAGCTACCAACTGCAGCCGACCGGGGGAACCGAAATGCGGGTCAGGGAAATCGAGATCGAGTAGACGAACAGGAGGCGGCGCGATGTGTACGGTTTGCGGTTGCGGAGCAGGAGAAACGAAGGTCGAGGGTGAAGCGCGCGAGGATTCGCATGAACACACCCATGTCCACGAGGACGGCACGGTGCATAGCCACGCGCACGAGCACGGAGAGTCGCCGCTCGGCGTTCATTCGCACACCCATCGCCATGCCGATGGCAGCGAACACGGCCATGCGCATACGCACGCTGGCGAACACGCCCATCATCACGAACATGGCATCGCCGGCGATCTGGATTACGGCGCTGGCCCCGCCCGCGCCCATGCGCCGGGCCTGAGCCAGTCGCGCATGGTGCAGATCGAACAGGATATCCTCGCCAAGAACAATGCCTATGCCGCGGCCAACCGTCGGTGGTTCGACGAACGGGGAATCTTTGCGCTGAATCTGGTGTCGAGTCCGGGCTCGGGGAAGACCACGCTGCTGGTCAGGACCATCGAATTGCTGAAAGGGAAAGTGGCGATCAGTGTCGTCGAGGGCGATCAGCAGACTTCCAACGACGCCGAGCGCATCCGCGCCACCGGTGTGCCGGCCTTGCAGATCAACACCGGCAAGGGCTGCCATCTCGACGGCCACATGGTTGGCCACGCGCTGGAACGCCTGCAGCCGGCCGACGAATCGCTGTTCCTGATCGAGAACGTCGGCAACCTCGTCTGCCCGGCCGCCTTCGACCTCGGCGAGCAGCACAAAGTCGCCATCCTGTCGGTGACCGAGGGCGAGGACAAGCCGCTCAAGTATCCGGACATGTTCCGCGCCGCCGACGTCCTGCTGCTCAACAAGTGTGACCTGCTGCCCTACCTGCAGTTCGACGCCGACCTGGCGGAAGCCAACGCCCGCCGGGTCAATCCGAAGCTGACGATCTTCCGCGTCTCGGCGACCAGTGGCGACGGGCTCGCGGCCTGGCTGTCGTGGATCGAGGCCGGACTGGAAATGCAGCGTGGCAAACGTGCGGAAACGGTCGCTGCGCTGCAGCGGCGGATCGCCGAACTGGAACGCCAACTGACCGCCCGTTGATCACGGAGCGAAAACCAGTTCGGGGAGCACGACCTCCCATTGCTCGCATTTGCAGAGATGCTGATACTCCGGATCGCTGTCGCGCTGCCTCCAGACAACGATGGCGCGCACGCTGGCGTGAATGCAGTGCAGATCCCAGGGCTGCTCGAACCCGCTTGAGAGGCGACCGACACAATAACCCGTCTGGGTGCGGAGTTCATTACCCACCAGATGCAATTCGTCGCCAATGCGCAACGCCGCAATCTCGCGGTGGACGGCTGCTTCGGGCGCCTTTCTGCCGGCAAAGCCGAGGTCGATGTCGCGCAGCGAGGGAATCACGTAACGGTGATTCATGCCCGGTGGCGCCGGTGGCCATTGCGTCGGCGGGCGATGCAGCAGGGCCTGGCTGGCGGGTAGTTGGTCAACCAGGAAATTTCCGCCGTCCATGCGCGTCAGGGTGAGCGTCTGACGGGCGCGGGTCATCGCCACATAGTACAGCCGGCGCACGGCGTCCGGGTTTTCGCCGTTTTGCGGGCGCCAATCGCCGTCGAGCACGATGACGTGATCGAATTCCAGTCCCTTGGCGCGATGGGCGCTGAGCAGAAGCAACCCGTTCTGCCGGGACCGGCTGGCGCGCCCCCACTCGGCCAGCCAGTCGCGGAAATAATCCAGTGAAACTTCCGCGTCCAGGGTGTCGTCCGCGAAAGCGGCGATGGCGTATTCGAGGCGGGCAGTCCAGTCGTTGCCGGCATAGTCGGCGAACCAGGCCGGCAGCCGTTCAGCCTTTATCAGTTGGCCGTGGGCCGCGGCATGGGCAAGCAAGGCCTGTGTTTCGCGCAGTCGCCAGAGCGGCGGTTCTTCCTCGTCGGCCATGTTGACCGGGATGCCGAGACTTTCGCAGGCGGCGCGCAGGGGATCGAGATATTTCCACTGGCGGGCGATGATAGCGGTCCGGGTCAGGTCGAAGCCCAGAGTCTGCAGACGCCGGATTTCGGTCAGCACGGCCAGCGCCTGCTCGTCAGCAGTGCGCCCGGCGGGCAGGATTTGCACGCGCCCCCGGACGACGCTGTCCTGGCCCTGCCAGTCACCACCGCGAGCGGACTTGAGGCGGATAGCATTGATGCGGATCGGCTGTCCTTCCTTCATGCGTGTCGGCGCGGGTGCGATCAGTGCATTGGCGATTTCGATGATGTTCGCGGTCGACCGGTAATTTTCGACCAAATAGCGGGCCTGCGCCTGATAGTCGTCGGCAAAGCGGCGGATGAATTCGACCGAGGCGCCGTTGAAGGCGTAGATGTTCTGGTCGTCGTCGCCGACGGCGAAGAGGTTGAGCTTGCCGTCCTCATCGCTGCGCTTGCGCCCGGCGAGTGCCGAAATCAGCGCGTACTGGTCGGGCCCGATGTCCTGATACTCATCGACCAGTATCCAGCGGAAGCCGGCGAGCAGACGGTCGCGCTGCTGGTCGGCGTCTTCCGGCGGCAGGCCGCGTCCTTCGAGCAGCGCCGTGGCGTCCCTGAGGACAAGGTCGAAGTCGTCGGTACGGCGCTCGTTGCGGTCGGCGAAGCTGGCGCCGACCAGGCGCATGGCGAGCGCGTGGCAGGTAAGGACAGTAACGCCAATGGCATCGGCGCCGATCAGGTCGCGCAGACGGCGGCGGATTTCCAGCGCGGCGTGACGGTTGTAGGCAAGCGCCAGGATGGCGCGCGGGTTTTCGCGGCGCATGCGAATCAGGTAGGCGATGCGGTGGACCAGTACGCGCGTCTTGCCCGAGCCGGGGCCGGCGAGGACGAGAACATTGGCGTTCTCGCGGTCGTCGGCGACGATGCCGCGCTGGTACGGCTTGGCCAGGGTTTCGACGATGCTTTCCCAGGACTGCGGGGTGGTCTGTCGCTCCAGTTCGTCTTCGCGGCCGGGCAGCCAGAGCTTGCAGAAATCCTCGCGGCTGAGACGGAAGTAATCCATCGCCAGTTGCAGCGCGTCGGCCATGCGTTGCATGCCGCGCTCGGCATACTCGGCCATGATGTGAATCTGCCGGGTCAACTCGCTGTAGTGCATCTGCAGCGGCAGGTAGTTGTTTTTCTCGAACTGCAGTTTCCAGTTGGCTTCAAGATGCAGCGTCATCGCTGTCCGGAAGATCGCCAGGCCCTTGTTGAGGCGCAGCACTTCCTGTTCGTGCAGCCAGAGCAGGGCGCGTTCGACAAGCTTGCGCAGGTCCGGTGTTTCGGCGGCGAGCAGGGCGTCACCGGCAACGCTGGCAGTGAGCTTGCCGAGCGTCGTTTCGGCCAGCAGGTCGATGCCGCGGGCGCCGTTGGGCAGAGAGGAGAGCCAGTGTTCGAGCAGCCTTCCGGCGGCGCTGCGCCGCCGCTCGGCGATCTTTTCGAGTGCGCTCCAGCTTCGATTGAGGCTGACATGCAGGGTTTCCGGGTCGCCCGCGCGTTTGACGGTCAGGCTGCCGCGGCCATCCGCGCTGTCGCGGCCGTCGCCGGCCAGACCGGCGACGATCTGGCGCAGGTTTTGTGGCAGGGCCTGCGGCTGCCCGCCGTCCTTGATCCGCTGGGCCAGCAGGCGCAGGTTGAGCGGATAGCCTTCGCCGGCGATGACATCGGGCGCGGTTTCGCGGAGTGTGGCGATGAGGGTCTTTTCAAGTTCGCAGGCCTCGTCGAAGCGCTTCTTCGACGAACGTTCGACAGCGATGTGGACGAAGGCGGTCATCCCGGTGTCGTTGCTCGAAATGCCCAACTGGTCGAAGAGGAATAACGCCTGACGCAGAGAGTCCGCGTCGAAGCCGGCACTCATCATCAACTCGTCGGTCGAGATGCCTTCGTCGGCCGGGGCGCACATGAGGATCTGGATCAAATCCAGGTATTTTTTCCGGTCGACCGCAAGCGGGATGCGTGCGGCCAGTTTGCCTTCAGCTTCTGCCAGGTCCTTGACGCGCAACGCCGAGGGGAAGATCTGCACGCTGTTTTCCTCGCGCCGGACGAGGGCGGCTTCCTCGAGCCAGGCGATGGCGGTGCGCACGCGCGTGTCGTCGGTGGCGATGTCGCGCTTGAAATTGCCGTCATCGTCTTCGTCGAGAATTTCGCCCGAGGTGGCGACTAGCGGCTCGTCGCGGTTCTTCTTGCGCTGGAGTTGGCGCAGCGCGCGCAGCACGCTCTGGATGTCGCGCCGCGACAGGCGCGAGGCGGCCGACATGCTGTGCTGGCGTTCGACGTCGTCGGTGACGTAAAGCAGCACGCAATGCGCCGTCGCGCGATCGCGGCCGGCACGCCCGGCCTCCTGCAGGTAGTTCTCCAGCGAGCCGGGAATGTCGGCATGGACGACCAGGCGAACATCGGGCTTGTCGATACCCATGCCGAAGGCGTTGGTCGCGGCGATGGCGCGCAATTCGCCGGCGATGAAGGATTTCTGCGTGTTCTTTTTGGTTTCCGGCGGCAGGCGGGCATGGTAAGCCGCTGCCGCGACACCCTTTTCGCGCAGGAATCGTGCGAGTTCCTCGGTCTGCTTGCGCGTCGCGCAGTAGGCGATGGCGCCGCCCGATACGCCGGGCGGCAGCGCCTGGTCGATCAGGCAGGCGACGAGGCCGAATTTTTCTACCGCCGTGGTCTGGATGACCTCGAATTTCAGATTGTCGCGCTGCGCCCCGCCGTCGAGCAGGCGCAGCTCGATGCCCAGCTTTTCGCGGAAGTGGCCGACGATGTCGGCGACCACTTCCGGCTTGGCGGTTGCCGTCAGGCACTGGATCAGGG